>JAPPIP010000109.1:0-17253 GCA_028820595.1 Nitrososphaerota archaeon
CCAAGAGATTGCAAGGTACGTCTAGACAGCGCAAATCAGGTTAACACTTACCTTCACAGGATTGCGGGTGGCTATTCGGGCAAAGACCACAGGATGCCTGTGTGCTGCGGCGTGATGAGAAGCAGGATGCAGGAGTGCGACAAAATACTGCCAAGTTCATTGAAAAAATACGGGGCATCCCTGCGTGTACTTTACCTGTTGAAATAACACCACGCGTCTGCGTTCAACTATGAATGGCCCGGTGTGATCTGGCCGCTGAAGATCAATACGTCCCGCCATAATGTTCAATCAGTCCCGACATCTACAAATTTCTATATCATTGCGTATGAGACAAAATTTCAATGAGCTGCACTTTAGTCATACCATCTGAACCAGTCGCGCATCTTGCAAAGATCGTCAGGTTCATGAGGCAATAAAACGTCGGAGGTGGATCACGGTGCGCAAAGCGTGCACTATTGCATCGCAGTTTTTCTAAAATCACCGTGTTTGACAATTAGGTAGTTTACAATTGCCGAGCAGATCACTAGCAGAAACTTTGCATCGTCTGAATTTGTCACTGTCTTGCCCTCTACTGATGCGTGCCTTACGCCGCTAGCGTCGTTGGAAAAGTCCCATAATTTTTGTATAATATTTCCCAACTTAGCGTCAATAAGTTTGGGGTTTTTCCTTTTGATCTTCTTTAGAGCTGAGTCAAGGACCGCCTTATCATCTTCTCCAATCTTTTTGAGTAGCGCTTCAACTGCACTTATAGATTCCTTTATGGAATTGCGAGGATCGGGATTCGTTTTGCTTGATAACATCTGCAAGGCGGTGTTGAGATGGTTGTTGACTTCCGTGACAGGGGTGTTCGCGGCTTGCTCTATTTCAGTGATCTCGATCTGATTTGTTATGGGGGTGACCATGCTGTTGATAATATAGTAACCTGCAGATTCGGCCTTAAGTACACTATTTAGGTGATCTTGTACACTTTTTGGTTTTGGATGAGACACATTGTCCATCATAAAGCCTACAAAATCATAAACCCTGTTCCATTTCAAACTGAAAAATTTGGTTTTCACTCCATTCACAGATATGCCTGTATCTGCACTTTCTTTGAAAAAACCATCATAAATCAGAGTAAGTATCCGTTTCTCACGCTCATTATTGTGCAAATAGGCTAGAATGTCAACTGACTTATCAAAATAAGACGTGTATAAAACGTTCCAGATGCGGGCTCGGAGCTCATCATCCATACTCTCAACTTGGATTTTCTTAGGTGGCTCTATTCATTCTACGAGAAAACGTGGAATGGCTCTTGTTTGCGCTACGACCTGCCAAAAGCTACATTCCCTCTGTCTCTTTTGTTATGTTTCGTACCGATTCTATTACCTTCTTGGCGATAAATTTGACTTCATCGGGTTTATTGAATCTACGCACTCTTATCCTTACGGAATGGAGATCCCTTTCCTCACCATGTCCAAACGTCGGAACCACACGTGACGACACGCCGCGCTGCGCGACGTACAGAGTCTGCAGACATTGTAATTTTTTTGATACTGAATGCACTATTATCCTGCTTGCCATTCTCAAGAAATAGAGATGGGGGCGGACTACAACCCCGCCATTTTCGTCGTCGTTGAGCCACACATACATTCTTGCTTCGTCAAATATCCAAAGCGTTACGGTGGTTTGCACTTTCATGCGTACGCTCTCAGAATATATCTTCTCTGACACAATCTCGACTGCTTTGCCAAATCTGACTATTACAAGCACGTTAAGTACTCTGGAACGCGTGATTCGCGCCCGGTGACCGCCGTACATTACAGGGCCCATCCTCCCCTCAAGCTTTATCACGCGCGTATGCAGCATACTAACCCCCTTGGGCCCATGCATCCTGTGTGTCGAAAACGACATTACATACGCGCTCATCTGCTCCGTACCGATGAGGATATGGCCGACTACCCGTGTAACATCTGTGTGAAACAGCACTTCGTTATTATGTACGATCTCGCCAATTGTCTCTATGCTAAGTCCAGTTCCTATCTCGTTGTTTACCACCATTATGATTCATGAGCCCGCCTCCCCTTATATTAGTCGGCCAATCTCTCGGCCATACTCTTGCACGAGCATTCTATGTCAGAATTCACGTTACAACATTAGCAAAACGTCGCATGAGCGCAGTATGGGATTTCCGCGCGACTGCGGCCGGGTCAGGATGACGACGGCGGGGACGGCAGCATCTTGCGGTATACAAACCCGCAGAAGCCGCACGTCGTCCTTATGGAGCGAATGTTAGAGCCCCCTATCCTTACGCGCGACGAGACACCGGGCACGATAAGCGACTTGCATCTGCGGCAGAACATCATGCGGAGATGATATGGCATGCGGACGCGGTGCCTCGAGCACAGCCTGCGCGCGACCGACGCCTGCCTGTATGCAAGGGCGGGGTTAGTGCCGGCTATTGACGAGGCGCTTGCCATCAGTATCTCCATGCGCTCCAATACGACTGCCCTGCGGCGCACCGTGTTTTTCCGGCCCATGACGGTGCAAAGTACGGCCGCAAAAAATTCTTTGCGCCTGCAGTGGCCGAACCCCCCGGCGCATGGTGCCGCACTGCAGCCGACCCGCTACAGGCACAGGGCGTCTGTAATTCAGGGCCGTCATGGGAGATGTCCAAGCAGGCCATCAGGCAGGCAGGACGCAAGTTACTCCCAAGCTGCATGCCATCGGATGCCAGCGTGGAAACGAGGCACTGGGATCTGCAAGTGGTGCAGTCAGCGGGATTCGAACCCGCGTTACGGGGTTGGAAACCCCGAATACTAACCAGGCTATACGATGACTGCGACATGCAGGCAGGCAGTCGTCTTACATAAATGGCTTTTTTTCATACTCGTACAGGATGCGCGCGATCACCACATGGGCCTCTAGCGGCGACGTGTCGACTGCATACACCTCGTCAAGGTGCCCGCTTACCCCGTCTGAGAAATGCCCCTTTTGGAAACCGCCTATCACGATGGCGGCGGCGTCCGGGACGCTCTGCGCCACGTACTCGTAGGGGCGGGGCGAGTCGGGAAGCGTCCCGAGGGAGGAGAGCCCCACCACTTTTGAGAACTTTTTGGCGCGCACCAGATCGGCAAAGGTGCGATTGTGCTCAAGACGCATCAGCACGGTCTCCTCCCGTGCAGGTGCTCCATCTTTGCCGCTGTGATGCACAGTGTTGTTGTTGTCGTCATCATCATCATCATCATCACCACCACCACCATCACAGTCGGTACGGCAACTCGCGTCTTTGGAACCGCCGCTGGCATGACTATCGCGAGTCGCCGCCTCTATCACGCCGGTCTCATACAGAGTCTCGACCAATCCGGCAAACCTGTGGTATGACTTTGGAATGCGCACGCCCGGACCTAGGCTGATCATGCAGCCATCCGCGGTATGCACGTACACCTCGAGGGCGCGGCGCAGTCGGTACAGGGGAGCCGACGTAGCCGTAACCAGCGCCAGATGCACTAGGTCGGGCCTGCCGCGTCTTGCAGCATCCGGCATGTCTTTCATGGCGGCATAGTGCCAGGAGTTATCAAGCAGCATGTTCTGACGTTTCCCGCCGCGCGTTCGGCGCGCATGCGCCCTGACTGCCGGGTGCCCGTACAGTTCAGGGGGCACCATCTCCAAGGCCGATTCTGCAATAACCAGCGATATCATGCGGCCGTCCCCCGTGCAACGGCGCAGGCAGCGCCATTGCCGCTCGGCATGCCGGCGGCAGCCGCGGCGGCCTCTAGTGAAAATGCTCCTGCCGCTTGCGGCAGCCGCGGCGGCCAGACGTATGTGTTCAACCCGACGTGCAGCCGCTGTACCCGCACTCTATGCAGATGCAGCACCCCTCTACAAACACGAGCCCGTTCTTGCAAGTTGGACAGAGCCGCTCCTCGGGTATGTCCCCGTGTCCGGGCGCCTGCCGGGCGGAGTCTTGGTCGGATCCAGACGCGACGATCTCCTGGTCGTGTGGCTTTATCGCGAGCGCTGCGTCGATCTGTCCCGATATGTACCGGTTGGTTATATTGGAGCGCACAAAGTCCATCACCCACCGGCTCGGCCTCACCTCAAAGGTCTTTTCCGCATTCTCGCTTGTCATGTGCAGCACCTGTTTTTGCCTCGAGCCGTCCCTGTACACGGTGATTCCCTTGAGTCCCATCTCGTGCGCAAGCAGGTAGGCGGCCTTTACGTCATCGGCGGTGACGTCGTACGGCATGTTTATCGTCTTTGCGATCGCGTTGCCGATCCAGTTCTGCCACACGGACTGGGCCATCAGGTGGTCGGCCCAGTGTATGTCCATCGCCGTGACAAACACGTCCTGCATCCACTGCGGAATCTCCGGAATTCCGCGCAGCGACCCGTAGTTGTTGGCAATCTTTTCTATAATCTCGTCAGAGTACAGCCCCTCCTCCATGAGGGCCTGCTTTACAATCTCGTTGGTGTAAAAGAATCTGCCCACCGTCACCCGCTTCTCAAAGACCAGCGCGAACGCGGGCTCCATGCCGTTTGAGCAGTTTGCAATCATCGACAGCGTGCCGGTGGGCGCCACCGTGGTGGTCAGCACGTTGCGTATGCCGTACTGCCTGATGTTCGATACGAGCGCGTCCCACTCGCAGGAGTGACGGCCCGTGGGCATCTCATAATATGCGGCGACGGGTATCCGGCCCTCCGGATACTCGGACTTTGAGCAGAGCGGAAACTCGCCCCTTGACCTTGCAAGCGCCACGCTCTCGTCCATCGAATAGTACGTGAGGGCCTCCGACAGCCTAGACTGCATCTCGTATCCCTCCGGCGAGTCGTACGGTATGCGCAGCTTGTAAAGCAGGTCGGCCACGCCCATCACGCCGAGCCCTATGCGCCTCGACTCCTTGGAGGCCTCGTCGATCTCGGGCACCGGGTACAGGTTCACGTCAATCACGTTGTCAAGGAAGCGGGTGGTCTTCCGGATCACCTCCTCGTACCGCTGCCAGTCAAACTCGTACGAGCCGTCGGCCTGCTTTTTGACCAGGTTGGCCAGGTTTATCGATCCCAGGTTGCACGACTCGTACGGGTACAGGCTCTGCTCGCCGCACGGGTTCGTCGCCCGCAGGGGCCCCTGCCGCGCCTTTGCAAACACGTTGTACTTGTTTATCTGGTCAAAGAATATCAGCCCCGGCTCGGCGCTCCTCCACGCCGACATGGCTATCATGTCTATGAGGTTGTGCGCCCTCACCTCCTTTACGGGCTTTTTGGTCTTGGGGCTGCGCAGCATGTAGGCGCCGCCGGCCCCGCCCTCCTCCGAGTCGTTCACCAGCGCCTCCCAAAAGTCCTCCCATATCCCGACTGACACGTTGAAGTTCTCCAGCACGCCGGGCTCGGTCTTGTTTGTGATGAACTTCTCAATGTCCGGATGCCACACCTCCATTATGCCCATGTTGGCCCCGCGGCGCTTGCCGCCCTGCTTTACCACCTCAGTTACTGTGTTTATTATGTTCATAAAGGACACGGGGCCTGACGCCACGCCGGACGTGGACGCCACTATGTCGCCCTCCTGGCGCAGGTCCGAGTAGTTTATGCCCACGCCCCCGCCGGACTTGAATATCATGGCGGCGTCCGACGTCGACTTCATTATGTGCTCCATGTCGTCGTCCATCCCAAGGACAAAGCACGCCGACAGCTGCCCGAGCCGGCCGCCGGCGTTCATCATGGTGGGCGAGTTTGGCAGAAAGTCCTGCGACACCATCAGGTTGTAGTACTCTTGGATCTTGTCCGCGTACGCGTCAAGCCTCTTGCCGGCCAGCATAGTCAGCAGCTCCTTGAAGCTGGCCTTCATCTGGTTCTTCCTTGCCAGGTGCACGTAGTGGTTTATGAGAGCCCGAAAGTGCCACCTGTTGAGATGGAACTGCCCGATCCTGAACTTGCAGTCAAAGGCGTCCAGCTTGTCCAGGTACGACTCGGCCTCTGCCACGTCCCGGTGCGAGCTGCCGGCCCTGTCAAACAGCTCCGAGTCATACAGCATGTCCCCGAGCCCGACCAGGATGGCCACCCGCTCGAACATCTGCGTGGGCGTCTCGACAATCTCGTTTTTGTTGTTGCGAAACAGATAGCGCGACACCAGCACCCTCAGGCAGCTGATGTCGAAATCCTTTGAGACGGGATCAAGCGTCTTTAGGTTCAGCACCTTCATCTTCTCGTTGCGCACCTTGCGCCTCTCGTGCCGGTACACGATGTACGCCTTTGCGATCTCGCTGTATCCCTTGTCGATCAGGGTCGACTCGACCATGTCCTGGATGTCCTCCACGGAGGGCGGCATGGCGTTGGTAAAGCCCTGCTCTGCCAGCTTTGTGACGACGTGCCCGGACAGGGTGGCGGCAAGATCGCGGTCCGGCTTCGAGGTCGCGGCGAGCGCCATGTATATGGCGTTCGCGATCTTGTTCTGGTCAAAGTCCGTGATCTCCCCGTTGCGCTTGCGTATGACACTGATACCGGTACCCACTTGTGAATTATCCAAACTGCTGCTCCCCGAAGGGGTTGAAAACATATGCTATATTAATTGTCTAGGCAAAAATCCCCACAATGTTTGGCCAAAAATATCGCGCCAACCGCGGATCGCGCCATGCCGGACTGCGAATATCATAATATGGATACATTATTGCAGGGACAGGGGGCTGTTTGTATATAACTAGCCCGGGCAGGATCGGGCAGGCCGGATCGCGTGTTGCGATAATCGCAGCACGGCACGCAAGCGGCGCTGCATATTGGCCGGCCGCCCGTTTTTCAGGTAGAATGGACCATGGCGTGTACGGGAGATCGGGCGGCGGCATACCGAGAGGCGTCAGACCGGGACGCGGCGCGGCGTCTGGCACTTGGGGCACTTCGAGTCAAACGGCCTGTCCTTGAAGCCGCACTCGGCGCACACGATAACCTCCTTTGAGGGGGAGAACGTCGGAACCAGGGTGGCCATCTTCTCGATCGCCTCCCGTACCACGTCGGGATCCGTCTCCGTCTCCGGTATGCGCAGCACGACCTGGAGTCCCGCGTTGAGGGAGCGGCTCATCCTGTTGGACAGCGTAATGGGAGGGCTCTTGTTCGTGTACTTTTCAATGTCGGATACCTCAAACACCAGCCCTTGCGTGTAGGGCCTCGTCTGGCCCGGGCCCGTGACATGCTTGCCGTACTTTTTGCCGTCGAGCCTGGCAAAGCGCTCGCCGGCCTCCGGCGCGTCAGCGATGCATATGGTCACCCGCTCGCCGGCCTCCCTTGCCCCGTTTGTTCCGGCATCCACTGCATGCGTGATTATCTTCTGGACTGTCTCCCTGCCCTTGCGGTTGTACTCGAACCCCAGGCCCTCAAAGACCGCCTCGCGGAGGCCCACCAGGTTTATGGTAAGCGACGCATAGCCGTACTGCATGTACTGCGTGTTTCTTGCAATGAGCGGGTTGAGGCCGCGGCGCGTGTTCTCAAACAGCTCCTTTTTGCGCGTTATTATGGCATCCACCACGGGCTTTAGTAGCAGCACCAGCCTGGCCATAAAGTACTCGGCGTCGCCTTGGCCCACCTCGTATGCCAGTCCCGCCAGATTGACGGACACCGACTGGAGCGCCATCGACATTTTGGAGTCGGTCTTGTTGAGGCTGCCGCCTGAGACGCCCCTGCTTGAGACCTGCTGCGACTTTGTGAGCAGCACGCGCCCTCCGGCGATTACGATGTCGGCCAGGCGGCCGGAGACGGACTCTATGCTGCCCTTGTCATAGCCTATGACGAGCCCTATGCGGGGCTTGGGAGTCAGCCTCACGTACCTAGAGTAGGCGTTTATGATGCAGTCTACCAGCCGGGCGTCGTCGTGCCCCATGTTGAGCCGTATGGACGCAATGTTGCCACCCTCCTTGGTGTGGGCGGGCACGACGGAGGAGGCGGCAAACATCCACAGCAGCCCCGCCTCCATCTCGGCATCGCCTGCATCGGGGCACCTCTTTGCAAGCAGCCGGGGCAGGCCCGACACGACGACCTCCTCGGACGCCTCCCGGGATAGCAGGTGCAGCATGATGCATACGGAGGCCATTGCATCTGACGGCCCGCCGAACCTCTGAATGCGGGATGCCGACGCGTGCTTGCCACCGATGTTCATGCCGCCGTCAAGAAGATCCTTTATGTTGACAAATATCACGTCGGGCAGGGCAAACCACGTGCCGACATTTGATATGTGGATGGTGCCTGCCATGTGCCTGTCGGCGACGTCCTTCTGCAGCGAGCCGAACATGGTATTCTCAACGAAGACGTTGCGGCCGGCCCTGCTGATCAGGCTCTCCATGCCGCCGTCCACCTCGTCCAGATTGTACAGCATCTGCTGCACGTCGTGCAGCGGCATGCCGAGGCGGACCAGTTTGTTGCGGTACTCTTCGTTGTTTGTTTCCAACAAGACGGAGTTCACCATGTCCCTGATCAGAGAGCCCGTGATGTACGATATCTCGTACTTGTGGATCTTGTTCTCCACCTCCTTTGTTATCTTCTCGGCCAGCTCATGGGGCATGTTTCCCTCCTTGACCAGCGACTGGACGATGCGGTGCTTTTTGAACTCGTCAATGGACGCGGACGACGAGCGCACCTGCAGTTTTCCGCTCTCCATGAACGCGTTCTCCTCTATCTTTCCGGCAAGCTCCAGCACGAGCTTGCCCTGGTTTGTAATGTTGTAACGGCGCTCGGACTTGTTGCGCTCTACGAGCGCCAGGGCCGTCAAGTCGCGCAGGTGGTACGCGAACTTGCCGCTCTCCTTTTTGGATCCAAACCCCGCGAGGGCCTTTAGGTCGGTGTACGAGGTAGATCCCTTCGAGTACAGCACCTTTAGTATTTCGAGCCGGCTTATGTTGGACATGGACCGGAATATGGAGCTCATGCGTTTTTCAGTGGCCTTGGTGTGGTTTTTTTTCACGGGCCGGGACGGCGTAACTGTTTTTTTTAACTCCATCCAGAATATGCTCCAAACCGGAGTAAATAAGAATTATGACGGACTGGTATTGTCCCAAATATGGGCCAAATTGGAAGAATCAACAGGAACAGAGCCATAATAGTCGCTGAGACTGACAAGTAGGAGAGTTATCCAGTAGACAATATGCGTAATCGATTTATTTATACAGATATAGGCATGGTCACATGAACAAAAGGGGGATTACGCATAATGTCTAGTTTGCTAAAAGGGCCTGGCCCATATTTGGGACAATACCTGACGGACTACATGCCAAACAGGGGATGATCATTGCTCGAGCTGCAGATCTTTTGCGCCGTTGTCGAACAGAGCACGCGGGCGGCAGGCCGGACTGACGGCCGTTTAAGAACTGACCGCTGCGGGCACGGACGGCAGGCTTTAGGCAGGAGCGCCGCTTTTCCCAGGCCACTACGTTGCGCCCAAGACAGTTCTTGCTTGGGGCAGGCCGTCGTCCTGCATGCCGCGCCCGCCGCCGCTCCTGGCGCGGGTCACTTTTCCCGGGCGTCGAGCTCAAACTCGGAAGACGACAGCTTTTCGCCGCATGCGGGGCACTTGCCGTTGTTCGAGGCCATCGCGTCTTTGAGGGACTTTAGCATCTTCATGTTTGTGATCTTTTCGCCGCACTTGCCGCATACCACATTCACAGACATGATACACCGGTTGGAGGGCGCAAAATAAAATTGTTGTCGCGCGGCGGGCCGTTCAGGAAGCGGCGTCGTCCTTTGAGATTACTATGCCGCGCTCATCGAAGCCGGCAATCTTGGCCCTGGTACCGACGGGCAGGTCGGCCGGAGTCGCAATGTCCGCCATGAACCCCGATATGCGGAGCTCGGAATCGTCGAGGCGCAGCACGACAAACGCGTACGGGGTGTACCCTTCGAATCCCGCGGGGGGGACAGTAATTATCGTGTACGTGGCAACGCTGCCGCGCCCTTCCAGCACGACGGGTTCAAAGTCCTTTGCCCCGCAACTCTGGCAAAAGTAGACCGTGCTCAGGTGCAGGCGCCCGCACGCGGTGCACTTGTGCGTAAGCACCTTGCCCTCTCTGGCATAATTTATCATCTGTTCCTTTGCAGACATCTCTTCTTACACGCCTTGGAATATGTGGACTGCGCAGCTGGCGCCCGTGGCGCCAAAGTTGTGCGTGAGTCCTATGTGGGCGTCCTTCACGGTGCGCTCTCCTGCGCGCCCCGTCAGCTGGTCGTACACCTCGACCACCTGCCCGACGCCGGTGGCGCCAATCGGGTGGCCCTTGGACTTTAGCCCTCCGGACGGGTTTATCGAAATTTCAGAGTTGAGGCTCGTCCTTCCCTCGCGCACCGCCTGTACGCCCTCCCCCTTTTTGAAGAATCCCAGATCCTCCGTGTCAACCACCTCCGCTATCGTAAAGCAGTCGTGCACCTCGGCAAAGTCCACGTCCTTTGGGGTTATGCCGGCCATCTTGTATGCCGCGTCCGCGGCTATCTTGGTGCTGGGGATCGTGGTGAGGTGCTCCCGGCCCTGCAGCGCTGCGGGCGAGCCGCCCCGGCCCGAGCCTGAAACCTCTACATAGTCGCCCCCGTGCTCCTTGGCAAACTTTTCAGAGCACAGGATTACAGAGCTGGCGCCGTCAGAGAACGGGCAGCAGTCAAACAGCTTTAGCGGGCTTGCGATCACGGGAGAACCCATCACGTCGTCGACCGTAATGCGCTTTTTGAGGTGCGCCTTTGGGTTCAATAGCCCGTTTTCGTGGTTCTTGACGGCGACCCTGGCAAAGTCCTCCTCGGTCGCGCCAAACTCGGTCAGGTACGCGCGCGCCATGGACGCAAACAGCCCCGGAAACGACGCGCCGGCCTGGCCCTCGTAGAAGAAGTCAGAACAGTACGCAAAGTAGGTCGTGGTCCACTCGGTGCCGGTATGCGTCACCTTTTCGACTCCAGTGACCACAAGGCAGTCGTAGAATCCGGCGGCCACGTTTGCATACGCCTCCCGGAACGAGACTGATCCGCTGCCGCACGCCGACTCTATTGACAGGGACGGGCGGTCAGATATTCCCAGGTTGCTCATCAGGACGGGGCCTATGTGCACCTGCTTGTCCGCCACGCCGAACACGTTTGAGATGTAGGCGGCCTTTACCTCCTTGGGGTCCACGCCCGCATCCTCGATTGCCGCAACGGAGGCCTGTGTGGTAATGTCCACAATGCTGTCATTGGCCAGGTTTCCATACTTTGTGCTTCCTGCTCCAAGGACGCAGACCTTCTCCATGCGGCGCGTAATCAGAATCCCTATAAAAATCGTAATAGCAACATATCTCATGAAAGAAGCCGACAAGCGCCGCGCCGGGCCTGCAAGTGGCAAGAAGGGCGGCGGCACTGGTACCAAGATCACAAGGAAGGCGGCGGCAACAAAGAAGGGATCCGGGCAGGCAGGCAGAAAGAGGCGCGCCAAGGCCAGCGCCGGATCCGCGGCGGCAGGACGGGGGCGGCATCGCGCAGACAGGCACTCGGTTCGCGCCACAAAGCCGGAGGCCGAGACGCTCAGAAGGCAGCTCGTGCAGTATATGGACTCCGGCGGGTACGTCTCGTGGTCCGCAAAAAAGCGCCAGTACATGATACTCGGGACGAGTTCCACGGCGGGCGGGCTGGTCCCGTGCCCCGACTGCGGAATAGGCCAGCTGCTCGTAATAAAGTCGCCAAGGACCGGCAAGCGCTTTATGGGGTGCTCCAACTTTTACGGCGGGTGCGACGCCTCGTCGCCGCTTCTGCAGAGGGCGCGGCTGCGCGCCACGAAGAAGGCATGCGGAACGTGCGCGTGGCCCGAGGTGATATTCCGCTACTCCTCAAAGCAGAAATGGACGAGACAGTGCTCCAACATCGCGTGCCCCACGAGGGGTCAGGCGCGCAAGGACGGATAGATGTCGGTTCTGCGGTTCTTCAAGAGCGGGAGGGCCTTGCGTGTCTCCCTTACCTTTGATATGTCAACGTCCACGTATCCTATCCCCTCACTCTGCTTCATGTCAAGGAGCACCTTGCCGTACGGATCCACTGCCATGCTGTGCCCGCAGTATACGTGGCCTACCTGGTCGGGCGCAATCACGTAGCATCCGTTCTCTATTGCGCGCGTGCGGTTCAGCGTGCGCCAGTGCTCCTTTTTCATGTACCCCCCGACCCATGCCGAGGGAGCGACCAGTACCTCGGATCCGGCCGCGGCAAGCGAGCGAGACATCTCCGGGAACCTCAGGTCGTAGCAGACCATCATGCCGATTCTTCCTATCGCGGTCCTGACCGGCTTTGCCATGCCGGAGCCGGGCGCCATCTTGTCGGACTCCTTGAACCCGAGCGCGTCGTACAGGTGGATCTTTCTGTACGTGGAGATTATCCTCCCCCTCTTGTCGGAGACGAACAGCGTGTCATACACGCGGTCGGGCCGCGGACTCGTCTCGTATATGGAGCCTACGACCTGTATGCCGTTCTTCCGGGCCGCCTCCGCTATACTGGAGACAAACTCGCCCGTAACCGGCTCGGCTTCCGACGCAAGCTGCTCGGGGGTCTGCGATGAGCTCGTATACAGCATCATGAACTCTGGAAATGCGCACAGGGAGGCCCCCCGGCCTGCCGCCCTCTCGACGTACGAGAGTATGCGGCCGAGGTTCCTCTGCTTTGACGCGGATGCCTTGAACTGGACTATGGCAGCCTTCAACGCCACGGGGCGCGCGCCGTGCAATAAAGGTTTAATCAAAAAAACGGTTCCGGGGTTTCACTCAGAGCTGCTTTCCGGCAAGGAACCAGTTCTCCTGTGGATTCTCGTCAAACACCACGATGACGTGTTCCTTTTTCGTGCCCAGTATCTCCACGGCGGATTCAGTCAGGGCCCTTGCAAACTCGTCCTTCTGCTCCTGCGTCCTGCCGGGATACATCGAGACTGTAACCAGTGGCATGGCCGCGGTTTGCGCACGCGGGATTTATTCGTAATAGTCCGGCCTGTACCCGTACCTGGTCCCGTACAGCGGGGGCGGATCGAACGCCCTCCTGTACGCGTACGCCGTGATCAGCCCGATCGCAAACCCCCCGATGTGCGCAAGGTACGCGACGCCGCCGCCTGCCACGCCGAACCCCCCCACCAGGTACGGGAGCAGGTTCTGCATGATGAGCCAGAACGGCATGAACCACTTTGCCTGTATGTGCAGCATGAAATAGCCCACAAACGTGAGGATGCGGACCCTCGGGAACAGCACCAAGTACGCCCCCATTATGCCCGATATAGCGCCCGACGCGCCGACTGCCGGAATCGGGCTTGTGGCATCGCCGTATATGTGGACCAGTCCCGCCACGACCCCCCACATCAGGTATATGCCCAGGAACTTGAACTTGCCGAACTTTTGCTCTATGTTGTCCCCAAAGACCCACAGAAACAGCATGTTGCCGCCAAAGTGCAAGAGTCCGCCGTGCATGAATATGGAGCTGAGCAGCGACGTATACTGCATGTCGGGGCACGGTATCGACACGGCACCCGCCCCGAAGTTTATCAGCGACTCGCTGGCGCCCGTGACGCAGTTGGGCACGGCCCCCCAGCTGTAGAACATCGCAAATGCGTTGCGGTTTGTAAAGTCAAAGAACTGGCCCGTATACAGCACCTCAAACACGAAGACGATGGAGTTTGCAATTATCAGTATGATCGTCATGACGGGCCGGAATCCCGGCGGATGCGGGTTCTCGTCCTTTAGCGGGATCATATCAAAGCTGTTGGAGGGAAATTGACTAAATAAGATTTGTCAAACTGGGGCGGGCCGCGGGCAGGCCCGCTTCGTATCCGTAATTTGAGAAACTGCCGCGCGGCCTATCGTCCGGGCCGGGTCTCGGCACGGGGGAGCAGCCGGGCCCGTGCCAGCCGCGCGCACCCCACGGCTGCAAACGCGGGAATGCCCACATACATTCCAAGGTTCAGGAGTATTATCGACATGCCGTACCCCAGCATCTCCGCTTCCGTGTCGACGTCCGCATGCTCCAACAGCGAGAGTGACGACAGCATTGGCGTCAGCAGAACCTTGGTTGCTTCCCTGATTGCCGGGTTCTCCCTCTGAATGTCTGCCACAGACGGGGAGAACGTATAGTATATGGAATTGAAGCCCGACATGAATGCGGTTCCGGATGAGGTTGCAAGTACGGTGTTGTCCCTCAGCTCCCGGAGCTGCTGGACTTGGGGCGCAAGCTCGGAACCGAATGCGGCAGTCGCGATAAGGCAACCGCCGCCTTCGTCTGCGGGAATCTCGACAGCGTCATCCATCATAGTTGCGTGTTTCTGCCTCATCGTCTCGTGGTCGGCCCGCATCATGTCGTGGTCGGCACTCATTGCCTTGTGATCCTGCATCATAGCCTCGTGCAGGCCCATCATTTCGTCGTGCATCTGCGCCATCATCATCATCCCGTCGTCACCCATGCCCGCGCCGTGCCTGTCCATTACCCGCATGTGCTCCTGCATGATCGCCTCGTGGGCCGCGACCATCTCCCCATGCTCTGTTATCTTCGTTTCATGGTCCCTGATCATCCTCATGTGCGCATCAATGTCCATGGGATCGCTGTCGCCGCTCATCATGGCCTCGTGCTCCTTCATCATGGCCTCGTGCTCCTTCATCATGGCCTCGTGCTCCTTCATCATGGCCTTCATCTGGTCGTTCATGACTGCCATCTCGTCTCGTTCCGTGTCGCCGCCCATCGCCATGCCGCCGTGGTCCATGCCGTCGCCGCCGCCGTCGCCGCCGCCCATCGCCATGCCGCCGTGGTCCATGCCAGACATGTCGTGTGGCTCGCTGATCACAAAGGAGATCTTGGCCGAGGAGGAGGAGGTTCCCTCTATATTTGCCACCTCGAGCGTTGCAATCCCCGTCTCATCAAACGTGACAGTAATGCGGTCACCCCCCTCGGGCGCCTCGCGTCCGGCCTCGGACAGCACGACATCGCCGCCCAGTGACAGTCTCACGTCGTACGTGGCCCCCGGAATATGGGCATCAGAGCCCTCGTGGCGGATCTCAAGTGACAGCGTCAGTTCGTTTCCGGGATGCAGCATGCCCGCAGGCTCGGCCGACACGCGCACGTCATAGTTCCCGTCGGCGCCCCCAGTCGACCTCGTTATTACCGCGTCCCCCGCCTCGATTGACGCGTCGCCGCTTATCTGGTGCTGGCGCTCGTCGCCGGCCCTTATCTCAAACACCATCTTGTCAAGATACTCGGGTTCCAAGTTCTGCATCATCTCAAGCAGCTTGCCAGAGGACAGCAGGTAGTGCACCACCGTCTCGTCGCTGCCGGAGCGGTCCACCGTGCCGAAATAGTCCATTCCGTTTACCGCAAGCAGTATGTCGTGGCTCTCAAAGAGATCAATTGACTTTGGGATGAAGAACTCGGCGTGGATGAACGACGCCGCCTCGATGTACTCCTCGGTCCAGACAAACGGCATCTCCGCTGAGACGCTCCTGGCCTGCTCGTCGTATGAAAATTTGTCGACCCTGTCAAAATAAGTGGCAAATGTGATCTCCGACGGCATGCCGTCAATCTCGACTGCAAACGGCACATACTGGCCCATGCTGAACATCACCTCGAAGGTGGAATTTTCGTCCGCGGACACGGGCTGCGAGTCAATTGACTTGACTGTCGCATGTATGTAGACTATGCCGCCCTCCAGAAATACAGGGGCCTTCAACGTGGCCGGTGAGTCGTCGGATGCCAACCAAGATCCCTCCTTGGAGCGCTCACCGGATACCTCGACGGGTGCATCCGCGGAAGGCTGTATCAGTATGCTCAGGCTTTCACCAGGCGAGTACGCGTCAAGGGATGCAAGCGAGACGTCCCTGTCACTGCCATCAACAAACGTCAGGCCATACTCTACGCCGGACACTTGGATGGCAGGCTCCGCGTCCACGTTCATCAGGGATAGGGTCATTGCGACATGCTCCTCGTCCCCGCTCAATATTGCGGGGTCGGTCGAGATCTCAAGCATGTGGTAGTCGCCGTTTATCAGCAAGAGTTCACTGTCAGCGGAACCGGAGCTTCCCGCATGAGCCTCCTCAAACATGCCGCCATGCGCAAAGAATACGGATGCCGACACAAGCGTCACCACAAGCGCGAATGACAGCGCAGTATTACGTCTGGGCCCATGCCGGCCGCCAGCCGGCCCCATCATGACGGAACCTCCACGAATATCTCAGAACCGTCGTCGCCCGCAGAGGTGCCCGTGTCCAGCACCAGCGCCCGTGCAACGATATCCAGCGAGTCGGCAGTCGTATACGGATCTGGAAGGGTAAGATCCTCGTATTCTATGTATATGGTGTCGCCGTCTGACACGCGCAGCCTGTCCTGGCTGTCGGAGCGATCCGTAGTGGTCATGATAAACTCGCCCTCCAGATAGTTGTAGTGGTGGGGGTGATCATACCCTTCGAGGTAATCAGGCACGTTTCCCTCCTCAAACGAGTCATGTCTAGGCACAACCTCCTTGATTATCGCCTCCGGGGCCACCTGGAATGAAAAGTTGACCTGCTGTGACGCGTCACCAAAGATGTCCTTTATTACGATACGGACGGATCCCCTCTCGTCGAATCTGATTGGCTCGAGGCCCTGTCCGTCCGCAAATGAGCGGTCGACACGGGTCTCGACAAGCTCGCCGTTGAGGTATACCTCCATCGTATATGTCAGGCCCATCTCGTGCACGTCGGTCATGCCGTCGTGCGCCATGAGGTTGACGACATAGTCCTGGCCGACTCCGAGCAGCCCCCCGGGCTCCCACCAAAAGTAGACCTTCCACCGGCCGTCTTCTGTATATTTCGTAAGCGAGCTTGCGGCAGGCTCCGTAAGGTGTCTGTTACTGAACCCGTCTTGGACGGTGGCGTGCTCCATAAATGGAGTAAAGCTGACGCCCACGTGAATTCCGGTAAGATCAGTGTCGGAATACACACGGACATAGTTGGTGTGGAATTCGGCGTGGTGTATCCACAAATCCTTGTCGCGCAAAAAGAACGTGACCTTTTCATTGACATCATAGACAGGCTTGTGGAATTGGACCTCTCCAATCTCCCATCCGTATGTCGCGGATTTCTGTATGATCGTATCCTCGTTTGGTTCCCAAGATACAGTAATTCGTCCGTCTTGTGGTTCTGTTGCTATCAGGGCTGCGCGGTCATGAGATGAGATCTCGGCGCCGCTGTTACGCTGGGGCGCTGTCATGTCTGGCGCGGTCATGCCGCCATGGCCTCCGCCGTGCTGGGGCGCTGTCATGTCTGGCGCGGTCATGCCGCCATGGCCTCCGCCGTGCTG
>JAPPIP010000109.1:17353-28031 GCA_028820595.1 Nitrososphaerota archaeon
GGGCGCTGTCATGTCTGGCTGCATTGCGCCGTGCTGGGGCGTGGTCATGCCATGGCCGCCTGAATGTCCCCCGCCATGGATGGGAGGCCCATTTTCGGTGGAACCGGTCACGCCATGGGTGAATATACGGGTGTGAAACGAATCGTGTACGAGATAGTTAGGCGCCCCGGTCATCTTGATGACGCCCATGAATATTCCGGTATCAAATCCGGTCTCCGAAAAGTCCACCTCCGTGACTCTCTGCGGGCCTGTATACACCTTGATTGGATTCTCCGGCGTGCCGATAACGTCGATCTTGTCGGAGTCGTCGTTCCAGCCCGGCGCATATATCAGGACGTTAATCCGGTCCGTCCATCCGAGTCCCTCATACCTTTCGTTGCAGTCCTGTAGGGTGAACGCCTCGTTTGTACAGAATTTCATTATGATTCCAGTGGTCTTTTTTACAATTGTAAAGTCCGTCTCAGCTGATGCAGACTGCGACAGCGTCGGGGCGATCGCAACGGCGCCTATAATCAATATTGCCGCAACAGTAGCGCCGGCCAGAATCGTTTTGTCCTGCAGACCTGCCATACGTCACATGACAAACTTGCCTATAAAAAATAAGGCGCGTATTTGAAATATGTACCAATTCAGTCATAGCCAGAGGACGCGTATATTGACCATGCACCGACTGATGCCAAGGCCTGTTATGGCAGTGATGGCCGCAGTAACGCTTGCCGTCATGCTGGCAACGCAGGTGTCCGTCGTCCTAGCGCAGGAAGAACATAATTCTGAAATTCCGGACTGGGTCAGGGAAACGGCCGAGGGATGGCTCGAGGGTGAGATTTCCGATGGGGAATTCCTGGACGCGCTCACAATACTGTCTAGGTCAGAGCTGGCAAGGGATGATGTTCCCGGCTCCATGAACGTTCCGGCTACGGAAGCAGGCACGGCCTCTATGGCGGCCCCCGTAACGCCTCTAGCGCTCGAGTGGATGGAAGCTAGGACAGAGTGGTGGCTGGATGGGAAGATCACCGACGGGCAGTTTATGAGCTCCGTCCACCATTTTGGCGAGGCGGGTTACCTCAATCAGAACGGCATGCAGGGCACGGAACTTGGCCCAAAGGGGCCGCGCCAAGCATTGGAGGAGGTGCCGCTGGGGGATCTTCTCCTGACAGAACTCGAGATAGACAGGATAACAAAGGTGTCAAAGTGGAGGTTTGTGTCCACGGAAGAAGGATTTGACAAGACGGAGGGGGCAACGGATTCTGTCAGGGTCCTAATGAGGGACGTCAGCAGGGTATACGATCCCGTATTCAACAAGTACAAGATTCCCACCATGTCCATGAGCGTTACGCGGCTCTCCGAACAGGCAGGCGCATACGACTATTGGGCCAATTATACAAACCAGGCCATACAGGCGCTTTTTGAATCGGTACACATGACGGGGCGCGTATCAGACGGCATTGAATGCATCTTCGGATACTCAGACGAGGGGGCGGTGACCGCCTGCGCGCACAACGGCCTGATAATACAGGTCGTCATATTCGACGCGTACGGGGAGCACTACCAGTACAAAACGCCGAACATTGAGATTGACAGGACGGAGCCCACCACGA
This sequence comes from Nitrososphaerota archaeon, assembly GCA_028820595.1. Taxonomy (GTDB): domain Archaea; phylum Thermoproteota; class Nitrososphaeria; order Nitrososphaerales; family Nitrosopumilaceae; genus Nitrosopumilus. The sequence goes on from JAPPIP010000109.1 coordinate 18,952, forward strand.
GCATCATGGACGGAATAATCAGGAAGATATTTTCCATCAGCGGCAGCGACGCATATTCTGCGGGCATGCCCGTCCGCGCGCTGCAGGAAGACTCTCCGGTGAATGACGCCGGAACCCCAGCTGGGGCCGGGCCAGACACGGACGTTACAGACGCCGCAAAGAATGCAACGGGGGACGGCCAGCATCTGCAAACAGACCCGGAAGCGTCTCCCAGACATGGGATGACGGGACTCTTCTGTTCGCGCGACGACTTTGGCACCATAACGATCACAGGCGCATACACCAACGACAACGTCCCGCGCAACAAGACCGATGTGGAGATAGTATTTGTGGACTGGAATGAGAACATCATAGGCAGGACGTCGATATCGTTTACAAGCCTGGGAGAATTTGAGACAAAGCGGTTTTACGGGCACGTAAAATGGGACGGGAATTTTGCCCTCTGTAAGACGCCATAGGCTACAGGCCCTTCGCCGGCAACGAGGCGCGTCAGACGGGCGCTAGTCCTCGGCCGACTCTGCCAGCACGCCGGAGAACTCGTCCAAGGCGTCGTTAAACCTTCTGGAGTCAGGCCTGTACCTGGCATACTCTACGCTACCGCATATTGCAAGCCACCTCCTGACCGCCTCATATTCGGCCCTAGAAGAATCAGATTCTTGCCGCATGCGTGCGAGCAGCTCCTCGTTTGTGGGCCGTCCCCGCAACCCCGCACGGCGCGCGTAGAACAGCCTTATTGCGTGTCCGAGCGCCTCGTGGGCTTCTTTACCCCGCCCCGCGTCATAAAGACTGCGCGCACGCGACAGCATCTGCCCTGCCAGCCCCCTATAGTCGTACGAAGCCTCGGACTGTGCGTTATCGACCGATGCCAGCAGCGGCAGCGGCTCGGACGCGGCACGGTCTCTTCTTTGGAGCATCCTCCACATCACATAGCCAAGGGCGGCCAGTGCCGCGGCAGCAGACGCGGCCAGTGCCGCGGCAGGCAGGCCGTCCCCATCCAAGGCCGGTGTGGAGGGTGGCGGCACCACTGCATCAAGGCCATCCAGGCCCGCGCGGACGCGCCCCGCATCCTCAAACCTAGGCTGCTGCCTGTCGTCAAACAGGCCGCTTATTATCGGAATCGGATGCTGCGCCTGCCGTGACTCGTCAGTGCCGAGCGGTGAGGGTTCCGGACTCGACAGACTGTACAGCTCGTGCTCCAGTTCCGGTTCGGCGGGTGCGAGGAGAACCTGCCCGACTACCTCGGATGCCTGTCCCGAGAGGGACTCGATCATCTTGGATTCCAGACGGGATTCGTCAAATACCATGTAGTTTGGAGAGTACGCGCGCAGGTCGCCTGCGCCCTCCCCCGTCAGGGCCGACTCCTCGAGCAGTCCGCGCCCGAACGTAAACTCCATCGGCGAGAAGATCTCGTTTGGTATGGCTTGCAGATTGTCAAGCGAGTAGCCGCGCTCCAGCACAAAGATCTCCAAGTTGGAGTTTATCGGATAGTCGTATGCGGAGCCAGCTATGAGGTACATCTGCTCGCCAATCGGATCCAACAGGGCCTCGGCAATCTCCACGTAGCCGTCAGAGAACCTGTCATAGTATTTGATCTTGTGGCGAAAGCTCTCGGCCTGCAGATCCTGCTGGTCTATTATGATCTGGTTTAGCAGCTGCCCTTCTGCTGAAAATATGGATATCCTGTAGTCGCCCACAGAGTACTGGTTGCCCGTAACAAACATGTCGTATTTGAACTCCTGCTCTAAACCCGGCAGAGGCAGGGCCCCGGTATCGTCACGAACGGGGCCGCCACCCGTATCGTCTCCCGTGTTCCTCTCGATTACCACCGTCACGTCACCGTTATCACTCCCCCCTACCACGGAGCCCGATTCCGTTTGGGGAGGCGGCTGCCCCTCTACCGACCAGCGGACCACAAGATCGTCGGCCTGCGCGTGCACGGCGAGAGTCGAGGCGGCGGCGACAGCGCACAATGCGGCGGCCACCAGCATTGCGGCAGTCAGGCGCGCGCATTTGGGATGAGGCTGCTCAAGCGGGCAGGACACGCGTATGCGTGGCACGCAACCGTCTTTTAACTGCGCCGTCGCGTGTCACGCGTCGCGGCAGAAGCATCCGCGTTGCGGACGCCGGTTGCAGATGCGCGCCGACGCGCGCCTATGAATAGCAGAGTTTGCGAGAGCGTGCCGCGGCCACGACGCGCATTTGCGCGGCGGGCGCCGACTCGCGCCGAATACGCGCGCCAACAGTTTTGTCGGAATAAAAAAAGGCCGGATCCTGACTGTGCACGGTTGCCGTCATTGGTACATTTTTGGAATTGGCGGCGGTATTAATTAAGGGCAGTCCCCGCATCAGCAATTGCAATGCCAGATGCCGCGGTGAGATATTCCACGTCGGACGACAAAATAATCGAGCTCGGCGAGCGCGCTCAAAAATACGGGGGCATACTGCGCGGCATACTCGACGAGTCCCACAAGAGGATAACCGGGCAGCACCACGCGCTGGAACGCATGCTGATCGGGATCATAACGGACGGGCACGTGCTAGTCGAGAGCGTCCCGGGCCTTGCAAAGACGCTCATGGTAAAGACGATGTCACAGATATTTGGCGCCGACAGCGTGAGGATACAGTTCACGCCCGACCTGCTGCCAGCTGACATCATAGGGACCAAGATTTATGCCGGGAGGAGAGGAGACGGCGCGGGAGGGACGGCCGCCGGCAGTCCGTTTGTAACCGAAAAAGGCCCCATATTCCACAGCTTTGTGCTGGCCGACGAGATAAACAGGGCGCCCCCAAAGGTCCAGTCTGCCCTGCTGGAAGCCATGCAGGAGAGGCAGGTGAGCATACACGGGGACACGTACGAGCTTGGCAAGCCGTTCCTGGTGTTTGCAACGCAGAATCCCATAGAGAACGAGGGAACCTACAGGCTTCCCGAGGCGCAGATAGACAGGTTCGCGATGAAGCTGGCAATGACGTACCCCACCAAGGAGGAGGAGATGGAGATCATAAGCAAGAATGCGGCGGGCAGCCCGGGAGACGCCCCGGCCATATCAAGCCCAGAGGAGGCTGCAGAGATGCAGGGGTTCTGCGAGGGCATTTACGTCGACGAGCTGGTCTCAGAGTACGTGACCGACGTGGTGCGGGCGACCAGAGACCCCGACGAGTATGGCATCAAGGGCATGTCGGGAACTGTGGAGCTTGGCGCCTCTCCGAGGGCCTCGATATGGCTTGTCAGGACGGCAAGGGGCCGCGCGCTGGTAAACGGCAGGGGATTTGTGACGCCAGAGGACGTAAAGGAGATGGCGCACGACGTGTTGCGGCACAGGATAATACCGACGTTTGAGGCAGAGGAGAGGGGGATCACGCCGGATGCGGTGATAAGCGGCATACTGGAAGGCATCAGTCCGCCATAACGCCGCAGGCTGCAGTCGATGGTATAGCGGGTGGAAAAACTGATGTCGGGGACGGATCAGGCGGCGGCGACATCCACAGAAGAGGAAGAGGCGGAGAAGAGGTTTCGCGACGTGGTTGCAGGCGCAAAAAAATTAGACATAGGCGCGTGGTCGCGGCCAAGCTACGCGCCGGGGGACCGCGGCCGGCGACGGCCGGGCGGGGGGATAGAGTTCTCAGAGGTCCGAGAATACGCGGCCGGCGACGATCCGCGCCGCATAGACTGGAACGTCTCTGCCAGGCACGGCGGGCTGTTCGTAAAGGAGTTTGTCGAGGAGAGCGACCTTGACATATACGTGGCAGTCGACTATTCGGGCAGCACCTCGTTTGGAAGCGGCCCCAAAAGCAAGAGGGACGTCATGGTCGAGATTGCAGCGTCCGTCATACTCTCCGCGCTAAACGGCAGGGACGGCGGCAGGATCGGCATGGCGCTGTTTGCAGAGTCGTTAGAGTCGTTCACAGGGGCAAGAAGGGGCAGGCGGCACGCAATGGGAATGATAAGAAAGATGGTACATGATGGGCTCTCCGAGTCGTACCGGCAGGGCAAAACCGGCATTGCAAGATCAATGTCGCGTCTTGCGCGTGCGGCGGGGCGCAGGAGCGTCATGTTTGTAATATCGGACCTTGAGACGGGCGAGCCCCTTGCCGAGGCACTGCGGGGCGCATGCGCCAAGCACGAGGTCGTAATGATCCGCGTGCACGACCCGCACGAGCGCACGCTGCCGGACATCGGATACGCGTATCTGGAGGACATGGAGACGGGCGGACAGGTTCTGGTCAACACGTCAAGCACGGAGGTCAGGGACGCGTACCGCGGCGCAGCGCGGCGGGTGGCCGAGCGTGCAAGGGAGGAGGCGCTCAGGGCGGGCGCCGCATATATCGACATTGCAACAGGCGAACCGTTTGACGCGGCGTTCAACAGGTACGCGGGGACGGTTGCGGCGGCAACGGCTATGACGACGGGCTCATCGAGAAGTGCGGCAAGAAGGAGGAGGCGATAACGGACGTGCAGTTCGAACACGCACACATGCTGTTGCTGCTTTTTGCACTGCCGGGCCTGTATATCCTGTATTTGAGGTATAACGCGGGAAGAAAGGAGTCCGTCCTGAGGTTCAGCTCCATCGAGACGGTTACAAGGGCGGTGGCAGGAAGGCAGGGCGCGTGGCGCAGGCACCTGCCGTTCGCGCTGATGGCCGCCGCGGTCGCAATGGCCGCGGTCGCAATGGCCGACCTGCAGGTTCCAGTCGTCGCAGCAGACGTGTCACCGGATACGAGGAACGGCAGGAGCATCAGCATAGTTCTTGACGTCTCTGAGAGCATGTCGGCCACGGACTACGCGCCAAGCAGACTGGACGCGGCAAAACAGTCGATAACAAGGCTGATTCAGGGGTCGGATCCCCGGGACTATGTCGGCGTGATACTCTTTGAGACGGGCGCCACCACGGCATCCTACCTGACAGACAACAAGCAAAAGGCGTCTGAGGCCGTAATGTCCATAGGCCAGAGCGGCGGGGCCACGGCCATCGGGGACGGGCTTGCGCTCGGAGTCGACATGGCGATCTCCATACCCGACAGGCGGGGGGTGGTGATACTGCTCAGCGACGGCGTGCACAACTCGGGGCAGATCACCCCGCAGGAGGCCGTCGAGTACGCGCAGAGGGCCGGCGTGCAGGTCCACACCGTAGGAATAGGATCGGTGGAGCCGGCCTTTGTCAAGAATGACGTGTTCGGCCAGCCGCAGTATGCAGAGCTTGACGAGGAGACGCTCGCATACATTGCAAACGCGACGGGCGGCAGATTCTCAAAGTCCCTTGACGAGCAGGCGCTTGGGGGCACGCTCGACGAGATAGGCGCCGCGCTTGGGAGGGAGGTGGGATACCAGAGCGTCAGTGACTGGTTTGTCGCGTCGTCCCTCGCGCTACTGGCGTCGGCCATGTACACCATATATGGAAGGTACAGGATTGTCGCATGATCCCCGAGCTGCGTCCCCCGCCACGCCCCGCACAACCGTGCTAGGGGGAGCCCAGTGGGTTTATCATGTCCTCAAAGTTCGAGGCGTACATGCCAACCAAGCTCGGACCGTGATCCTCAAGCAGGCGGTCTACGCGCTCCCGATCCCGGAGCCGATAGCGCTTTTTGATCTCGGCCAGACGCACGTCCACCAAGTTCTCCCTTACCAGCTGCGACAGATACAGGGACACAGTAGAGGGGGATTTTTTCACCCTCTCCACCAGCTCTGCAAACGAGAGCCCGTTCGTGTTTTCGGGTTCCTCGTGCAAAAGCGTGATCAGCAGCGCGCGGGGGGTGGGCCTGCGCAGTGCCTTGATTATGGCATGATCCGACTTTGGTATCCGCACGGAATAGAACCGGACGGTGCGCGGCCGGCGCCTTGCAATTATCAGGTTGTTGCGCTCCAGCTTGGCAAGATGGTGCGACAGCACGCCGTTCATGAGCCCGGTCTTGCGCATGATTCCCCTAAAGTGTATGCCGGGGTTTGACTCTATGGCCCCTAGTATTACATCGGACTTGTCAGTCACTTCGCAGCGCCCCCAGAGCCAGCAGTCCCAGCGTGACAAACATCAGCAGATGTCCCACCTCGTATATGTGCACGTCCCCCAGGTTGATAATCGAGAGATCCAGCACGTAGGCAAGCAGCAGGGCCTCTGTAAACACAAAGTTCGCAAATGCAATTGTGGTCAGTAGCAGGCGTCTTGAGCGCAGCGTGCGGTACGAGACGACGGCCAGCGTCGTGATGAAGAGCGCGAGTATCATGCCGCCCGTGTGAAGCAGTATGTGGGCCGCGTGGAATCCGTGCATGAGGTGCGGAAACGCCATCGGAACCAAGAACGTCAGCGCGATGCCCAGAACCGCAACCAGAAACAGGTTGGCCAAGCTGGAGCGTAGCGGCTGGACGTATGCTACCATATACAGAGTAGGCCTTGTCCTAATTTAAGACGCGTGGTTCAAACGTCAGCCTGCAGGCGCAGCGGCCTGCGATGCCGCGTCAAAAAGTAGGAGCCAAGCGCCCGCACGGAAGGCGCGCCGTTCCGCAAGACTCAGACCTGTATGATTCCGGCCGTAATCAGAAACTGCAGGGCGCCCACGAACGTGGCGTCGTCTATCAGGCCGTCGGCCCACCACCCGGCGTTGCTCTTGACCCACGGCGGGATCTGCGGCCCCGGCGCGTCCTCTCCTCCCCCTCCGCCGCCGTCCGCATCACTCCCCGGGTCACTGGCAGCGTCGGCGGCGGGAACGACCAGTATGCCGCTCCGTATCAGGTACTCGATTCCGGACACGAACGTGGCGTCGTCTATCAGGCCGTCGGCCCACCACCCGGCGTTGCTCTTGACCCACGGCGGGATCACCGCTGTGTCAGGCGCTGCTGCGGGTGCCGACGCATCCTCCCCCACCGGTATCTCAAAGGATACGGCCTCGGCGGGAATGGGCTGGAACCATATGCCCTCCACCGTAAAGCCCAGGGAGTGGACGCCGGCATTCCGGAACTGTACCGGGAGCGTTATGGTGCCTGGAGACGTATGTATGAGGTCGGTAGGCCCGAACACTTGCTCCCCATCTCTGGTGATCGTAATCGTATAGTCTATGTGCACCTGAGTCTGGCCGGTTACGGGATTCAGAAAGTCCACCTTGATCTTGGTCTCCTCGCCCGGCATTATCACGTCGTCATACACGAGCTGGACGTCTAGGGTTCCCTGCTCGGTGGGCAAGGTCTGGGTCTCGGCATGCGCTTGGTGTCCGGCGGCAAGCACGCATGCGGCGGCAAGCACCAGAGCAACCAAGACGGCCTTCATAAACATGATACGGGTTTCACAGATAAAAAATGTTCCAACGCGGGCCCGGCGGCGGGCACAACCGCGCACGGGCGGGGGCGCACGCATGCGTCTCTTTGATCTTTAAATATAGTGTGAAATTATTTACAATATTGCACAACAGGCTTGCGCTGCTAGCGGTCATGGCCGCCATTGCCGTAATCCCGGCGGCCGCCCAGTCGGTCTCGGGACACGGACTCGGGGGCGACCAGGCACCGCCCATCAGCTTTTCTGGAATGGAGGTGACCGTCCGCACGGACCTCACCCCGTCTGACATCACGATAGGGGACATAGACGACGTCAACATGAAGGTGAGGTTCTTTGACACGCTGACTGACACCACGCTCGAAAAGGTCACATACAGGATAGAGATGTGGCGCAGCGGCGAGCTGCTGGCAAGAAACCTGTTTTACGATCCCGACGGCAGCCTTGATGTGGAGATACGCCCCAATGCGAACTGCGACAGTGCGGAGCTGTGGAGATGCAGCGTGTACGGCGGATCTGAGGACATAAGCTCTCCGGGCGCGCTGTTCGTGTACGGGGAGTCGTGCACCGGCGACAACTACGACGTATGCGCCAGGCCCACCATAACGGGGCCCATATTCGAAAAGGGCGGCCTGTACCACGTACGCGTCGACATAGAGGGGGCAACCAGCCCCAGGGTGCAGCTTGCAGAGAGGCTGAGCTACGACACGTTCGTCAGCGTGGCCCAGGAGCAGAACTTTGCAATACAGACCGCCCACGCCGAGGAGATCCCCGTAATAATCAAGACGTACTATGACGAGGTGGAGAACTTTGCATTCGATCCGGACGACAGCTCAATCTCGTTTGACATGGCCTTTGACTGGACGCCGGACTATGTCGACCTGGTCCAGGTGGTGCACGAGGAGGTCAGGATCCCCAAGGACTTTGTGCCGTATGCGGAGGGCAAGCAGTTCAGGGGATACGTAAACGGGGTGGAGGTGGACCAGCGCGCCCTGCTAAACGACCCGTACTCGTACGAGGACACGAACGTGGTACACTTTCTGATAACCAACAGCGAGCTGCAAAAGATCAGCGAGGGCATGGAGGACGACAGGTTCGAGAGCAAGAACATGAACCTGAAGCTCGTTCCCATAGAGGAGGCGGAGGTCAGCTCCGTGGAGTTCTACCTGGTGGACCTTGAGACCATGCAGGAGAGGGCCCCCACCACCGTAACCATAGAATGGGACGGGCAGTACGGCGCGGGCGACGAGATCCCGTTCGAGTTCACGTTCCTGGACCGGGACGACAAGCTGATCAAGGACGTCTGGTACGGATACATAGTAAGCGACGAGTCCGGCAACGAGATAGCAAGGTTCTCCGGAAGCGACCCGCTCAATACGGGTATAGCCTCGCCGGAGGGCATAGACGTGCAGGACATCAGGATACCGTCGGAAGGGCTGACCAGGGTGGACGTGATAGTGTACGGGACCGGCCTTGACTACGACCCCACGTACTCGGGAATCGGGTCAGGACTCATAGAGATCGGGCCCGGAGCGCCCGCGGGCGGCACTCCCCCCGGCGACGCGGACGAGCCGGCCCCGAGCACGGAGGCGGCAGAGATACCGTCGTGGATAAAGACCAACGCGGGATGGTGGGCCGAGGGCGCGATAGACGACACCACGTTCGTATCCGGCATACAGTACCTGATACAGACCGGGGTGCTCGTGGTGCCAGCTGCCGGCGACGGTGACACGGGCTTGGACGGCACGACGGACGGTGAGGCAGCAACGGAGATACCGTCGTGGATAAAGACCAACGCGGGATGGTGGGCCGAGGGCGCGATAG
>JAPPIP010000109.1:28131-31006 GCA_028820595.1 Nitrososphaerota archaeon
ACGACGAATCCTTTGTGTCGGGCCTGCAGTACCTGATAAAAGAGGGAATAATACGCGTGACTTGACGGCAGCGGTTGTATGCGATAAGCTTTAACACGAAAGACGGGAGTGACGGCAATGAGGGACATAAACGAGATAATGCCAAAGATCGACAACATGAAGTGGGGGGCCCTGACAAACAGGCCGCCGACCAAGGGCAGGATACGGGAGATGGACAGGATATTCCCCGACAACGGCAAGTGGCACACGGTCTTTGAGCACGACGATCTCATATCGATTGACGGAAAGCACGTCAGAAGAAAGAGTCCCGACAAATGGACATGACTGATGGCAGGCATGACAGCCATAACTACGGCAACGGTGGGATCGATACTCGCGGCAGGGGGATGGCTACGACAGCGATGTCAGGCCCAACCGCGACAACCGCAGCCGCCATCGTACGGATCCCTTGCCGCAGTTCTTGTCCTAGCGGCAGTATGCGCTGCGGCGATGGCCGCATCCGGCATGCAGCCTGTCGCAGGGCACGGCACGTCGAGTGAAACGTTTCCCCCAGTGGAACTGAACGGGCGACAGGTCACCCTGGAGATATCGTCATCTGCCCCCCCGCCCCCGGAGACGACGGGGCGGCCGCCGTCCGGAATCATGCCGGGCGAGGACCTGCAGATAGGCATGGCCCTCGTCGACTTTGACTCGAAAGTCACGCTCCGCGACGTGACGTTCCACATCAGGGCCGAGCTTGGGAACAAGTTCCTCTTTGAGCGGGAATTCAGGGCCGACAGCGGGTTTCTCGTCTTTAACTTAGCATCAGACGACGGCGCGGGCGGCGAGATAACCGTCCTCGACGGGGGAGAGGGAGGCGACCAGTACGACATCGTCTCGTACCTGCTCGGAGTCGAGAGCAGGAACATACGCGTGTCGGGGCCAGGCCTCGCAGACGGCGGCCTCTACAAGTTTGACATTTCCATAATTACGGCAGGCGACTATTCAGAGCGCCTGGATGCCCCGATAGAGTACGACTCAGGTATATCCATCCCGATGATAACCACGTACGGCGTAAAGGATCCCAACTTTGGGGACCAGTACATCAGGGTCATCACATACTACGACAAGATAGCCGATTTCGAGTACGACTCCGAGGCGAGGGAGATCAGGTTCTCCATGCCGTTTGAGTGGAGCGACTCTAACATAGACCAGTCATACGTGGTGCACGAGGAGCTCTCGATTCCGGACACGTACGGGGATCTCCTGCTGTCGGGGTTCGAGATCTACATAAACGGCGTAAGGCTGCCGGAAGAGACGGTGCTGATTGACGACTTTTTCACGGGGGAGAGGATAGTGCACTTTATCGTACGCCAAGATCAGCTCTACGGCATACGGGGCAACAGCAGCCAAGAGGCCGACATCATGAACTTTGTGATCAGGCCCGACACAGGCCACCCGCGCATAGCGTCGGTGACGGAGAACGGCCAGTTTAGGATATTCGCCTCGTGGGAACCAGAGGAGCTGAGGTCCGGCCAAGACGCCAAGATAATCTTTGAGGTAACAGACGTGTTTCTGAAGGGCGCGCCCATTGCCGCAGAGTACCATTTCTCCGTGACAACAGGGGATGGCAGCGTCATCTTTGAGCAGGCGGGCGTCAGCACGGACTCGAGGGACGACCCCACGAACGTGGTCGAGTTTGAGGTGCCCCAAGGCATCTCTGGAATAGCATACCTCAACTTTGAGGGGCTGCAGGGCAACGAGCTCGCCAGAACATCCATGCCCATCGTAATAGACAGGGTGGCGGGCGACGCCGTCATAGATGACGGCACGGTAGGCGTAACGGCAGATGCGGGCGGGGCGGGGGGGACGACCTATAGTGGTGGCGGCAACAATGGCGGCGGCTGCCTCATTGCGACCGCCGTATACGGCTCCGAGCTTGCCCCGCAGGTGCAGCAGCTCAGGGAGCTGAGGGACCACACCATACTGAGAACCTCGTACGGCACGGCATTTATGTCCGGATTCAACTCCATATACTATACGTTCTCCCCGGCAGTGGCCGACCTCCAGAGGGAGCACCAAACGCTGCGCGATGCGACCAAGATCGTACTGACGCCCATGCTGGCATCGCTCATGCTGCTTGACGGTGTCAGCATAGGGACCGAGCACGACATGCTGGCATACGGTATCCTCATCATCGCGCTGAACGTGGCAGTCTACGTGGCATGCCCCGTTGCAGCCGTTGCCATTGCGTACACTAGGCTAAAGAGGGAGGGCAGGCGGCAGAAGGCTACCACATGCGGCACACGCGCGGCAGAGGCGGCAGCACAGGATCATAGAATAGTTGATCATATATGTGAACAATCAGATAAAAATTTTTAAAACCCGACGAGTCAGATCATGCAATGAAGACTAGAACAGTCAGTTCGTTCTTTTTACTGTCTGTACTCGTAGCGGGAATGATTGCAACAACCCCTTCGGCATCTGCAGATCATCCGAATGTGGTGCTTGAGCCCCTTCCAGGGTCGGCCACCGCAGGATGTCAGGATACCGACGAGGGCTGCTACAACATACCCATACTGACAGTAGCTCCGGGAACCACCATAACGTTCTCAAACACAGACAACGCAGCGCACACGCTGACATCAGGCTCTCCAGCAGAGGGCATGACCGGCGTGTTTGACAGCGGTTTGGTAATGGTCGGGGCCACGTACGAGTTCACGATAGATGAAGAAGGAGAATACAATCATTACTGCATTGTTCACCCATGGATGACGGGCCAGATCATAGTAGATGCGGCACACGGTGAGGAAGCAGCCATGATGATGGGTGACGACGACTCCATGATGATGGGTGACGACGACTCCATGATGATGGGTGACGACGACTCCATGAT
>JAPPIP010000109.1:31106-36431 GCA_028820595.1 Nitrososphaerota archaeon
GGACGAGGAATCAACGACAGACGAGGAGACTGGTGGTTGCCTTATTGCAACTGCGGCATTCGGCTCCGAGCTTGCGCCACAAGTTCAGCAACTTAGAGAACTGAGGGACAACACGGTACTTGCCACAGAGTCCGGCACGGCATTTATGTCCGGATTCAACAGCATATACTACACGTTCTCCCCGGCGGTGGCAGATCTCGAAAGAGAGAACCCGGCGTTCAGGGAGGCAGTCAAGGTGGCACTGACCCCAATGCTCTCCACGCTCTCGCTGCTAAACCATGCAGACATCGACACTGAGACGGAGATGCTCGGATACGGCATATCCGTTGTCCTGCTGAATCTGGGAATGTATGTTGGAATTCCAGCATTTGCAATCCTGAGATGCACCAAACTGGTACGGGCAAGACTTCACACGGAAAATCCCCAAAACAGATAATGTAACTGGCAACAGTAAATTACATTGTCTACATATTTTTAACTTTCATAATTAAAACAGAGCGCCCTTCATTCGAGCCAAGTTACATGCACGAGACACCGCATGGCAAAAAGGACGAAGCGTGAACTTGAGATCGAAGACGATCCTCAAGCGATGTCAAGCATCATGCAGCAGGACTTCGAGTCAGGGATATCACGCCCATGACAATGGCGACTGCAGACATGGAGAGTCCCATGACGGCAAAGTTGTAAGACAGGCCGCCCGCATCATTATTGCTGTTACTGTTGCCAGACGGTACCATGCCCTCACCAGATTTCAGTCTCGAGACGTCCTGCTGCAGGGAGGATATCGCCTTTTTCATTGCGACAGTATCGGCCGCGTCCGCTCCGCCGTCGCCGGCGCCGCCCGTGACAGGCGGAAAGTCCAGCGCCGCCGTGTGCTCCACGTCCTCAATTGGGATCACGATATCCACGGGCGTGCCGCGAATATCGCCCTGCACCTGAAGCAGGTACGTCCCGGTTCTGGTCGGAATTATCGGGGACAGGTAGTGTCCCGGCAGGTTGTCGGGGTTGAAGGCGGCCACCTTTGACTCGCCGCCGAACATTATCGTCGCCTCCACGCCCCGAAAGACATGCGTGACGCCGGTGGACTGGCCCTCTACTTCACCGCGCTCGACTACCGACAGTATGACCGAGTTTCTCAGTCCCACTATGGGCGGCTCCACGTCCCATCCGGCCTCAATATCATACTTGTCGACTGATATGGTGGTGTGGGCAAAAGAAGGCGCGGCAAGTCCGGCCGACAAAACAAAGAACACGGCCAGTGCGCATGCGGACAGTGCCAGCATCCTTGGTCCGGCCGTCTTTGGCACCACCAGCCTCGTTGTTGGCGTACCCGCAACCATCACATCGTTTCAGTCACGATGGGTTATTATATTTACGCGGATGTTCGCCGCCAGCACGATTTTCAGAAATTCAGTCAGTCCCAGAAAGCATCACGAAACAGCAGTCACCCGAGGCCTAAAAACGACAGCTTGCATAAATTACGATGCAGGCAGGCGCTACTCCCAAGTGTGGCCGGAGCAAAGTGCGTTTATTTGTGGCGCCGCACGAATACAGGCAAATGCGAACCGTGCCGTTCCCCGGGCAAGCCACAAAAGGGAGTAGGACAGCAACAAACTCAGCATTGCATCTGTCATCGTTGTCATCGGCCACCAACACCGCCAAAGCCTCACGAGCCATGGTTCTGCTGACAGTTCTGGCAGTCCTTCTCATGCTGGCGTCGCCGGCAATCCCACTTGCGTCGGCTCATCCGTACATAGAGGAGACCACTCCAAGCACGGCCCAGAACGCGCCCGCGGGGACAAGCGAGGTGCGGGTATACTTTTCAGAATCAGTGGACATAGAGTTCAGCGAGATCAAGGTCATAAACGACAAGGGGGAGCGCGTCGACAACAGAGACCTCAGGTATCACCACGAGGACATGGCGCTGGCCGTCTCAACGCCCCCCCTTGAGGACGGCGTCTACACGGTCTCTACAAAGGTGCTATCAAAGGTGGACGGCCACCTGGTCCCCGGCGTCTTTCTGTTCGGCGTGGGGGAGGCAACAATAGATCCCGAGCTGCTGTCCCAGGAGAAGCAGACCGAGCTGCTGTTCCTGCCCGAGGCCGGCGCCGAGCTCCCGGGCATAGTGGGCCAGACCATCATAGTCGGGGCGGCAGTGGCCGCAATTGCAGTCTGGGAGTCACACAGGGGCAGGCGGCACGGCCGCACCGAGTCATCATCATTGGTAATGGAGCAGGAGCATCACAAGAGGTTCATGCAGCTTACGGGGGCGGGACTGCTGCTCGTACTGGCGTCGGACATGATGGTGATTGTACTGCAGATGTCAAGACTGGAGTCCGGGCTTGTGGAGACCATCCAGACACAGTTTGGCACGATATGGCTTGCAAGAATGGCGATCACCATGGCTCTGTTTGGCGCGTGGTTTGCCGCCAACAAGGCCGGCAGGTCAAGGCCGAAGACGATGCATGCGGCCATGCTGGCCGCCGCGCTGGCCCTCATGCTGACGTCAAGCATGTCGGGGCATGGCGCGGCGACGGAGACTGTCGAGGCAGTACTCCTTGACTATATCCACAATATAGTGGCCGGAGTATGGATAGGCGGGATAATATACATCGTGTTCGGGCTCCTGCCGGTACTCTCAAGGTTTCCCGACGTCAAGGAGCGGCTCAGCCTGGCCGCAATCCCGAGGTTCTCTGCAATATTCATAGTGTCGGTGGGGATCGTCATAGTGACCGGCCCCACCCTGCTGTGGACCTTGGAAAGCGACGTGGGCATGATTACAGAGTCGGTGTTCGGTAAGCTGATTATACTAAAGGTTGCAATCGCGTCGGTCATGGTGGGCATGGGCGGGCTTGTCCAGTACACCATACAGAAGAGGGCTGAATCCGACATCGCCTCGTCAAAAAAGCCCCAAGTCCACGGCAGGCTCAGCAAGATGCTCAGGGTTGATGCGGCGCTCGGGATAGTCCTGCTGGTGGTAGTGGCCGTCCTCACCAACGGGACCCTGCCCGCGGGCGAGATACGGAGCGTCGAGGCGCAGCAACCGCTTGACGGGCTTGCCGCGACCGAGTTCTCCGAGAACATAAGGTTCGACATCGAGATAACACCGTTTGCCACGGGGGAGAACAGCATTGCCATAACGGTATCAGGGGCAGGCGGGACTGCCCTAGACGACTTGGATAGGATAAAGGCAAAGGCGTCGAACCCGGCCAGGGGCATCCCCCCCATCGAGCTTGACCTGCAGGACGTGACACGGGACAGGGGAGATGCGGCGGCAACAGGCTCCGCCACATACCAAGGAGTCCTGACCCTCGCATTCTCAGGCCAGTGGCTCGTAGAGATTGAGGCCCAGCGCCTGCAGAACGCAAACGAGGCGGTGCGCCTTGACATACTTGCAAGGCCGAACCTGGCGGACATGGACACCGCGCTTGCAGAGTACGATCTTCCCGCCAATGGCACAAGCCCGCTCCACGCCGCGTACGACCACGCGGGGAGCGTCTGGTTCACAGACGCGTCTGCGCCACGCCTGTGGCAGGTCGACACGGAGACGGGCCAGGCCACCCCGCACGAGTTTGAGGGGGTCTCGTCGTCGTTTGTCACGTACAACGAGAAGGATCGAGGCATATGGTTTACGGACAGCAGGGGCGGCCAGATCGGGCATGCGAGGCAGGACGGCGGCAGCTATGTCATAACCACCATAAAGACCCCGGAGTTCGAGTCAAGACAGCCCCAGTCGGATCCGACGCGCGAAAAGGCCATGCCCTTTTTCATAGAGTCGGACAGAAACGGCGACGTGTGGCTGACCGTGATAAACAAGGGGCTGATAGCAAGGTATGGCGTGCAGTCAGAGAAGTTCGAGGAGTACCACGTTCCGGGCCGCGACTCGTTCCCGTTTGCGCTGGCAGAGGGGCCCGACGGCATGATGTGGTATACTGCCACGGGAACCGGGACCGTCGGGTACATTGATCCCGGTGACGGCAGCCTGACGCAGGTAATCGGCCCCGACCGGCCGCTCGAGGCGCCGGAGGCCCTCCTCTTTGAGGACGAATCGGAGGGTGGAGGCCTCTGGATCACGGAGCATACGGGCTTCGCAGTCGTGAGGTATGATCCCGTGTTGGACACCCTGGCAAGGTACGAGGTACGGGACGCCGACGCGCTGCCGTTTGGAATGGCCTTTGACAGGTACGGCAACGTCTGGTTTGCGCAGCACACAGTGGACGTTATAGGCGTCATAGACCCGCGCAGTGGAAACATGGCCGAGGTGGAGGTCCCGACGGCGACGTCGTTTGTGCAGTTTCTAGAGTCCGACGGCGACGGAAGCATATGGTTTGCAGAGCAGAGGGGCGGCAAGGTAGGCATTATATCCATCTCAGAGAGGCCCAGCACATACAGCGCGCCAGACCTGCAGGAGGCCGATCCGCTAGCATATGAAGTCAGGTACGCGGACCTCGTCTCGCCGCTCATGGCGCTCGGCGCGCTTTCCGCCTCGCTGTTCTATGTGAGGGCCGTGCGCGACAGGAGGAGGCTTGACGGCATGATGATGAACATACCGTCCGGCGAGCGGCCCGGCTGACTCTGCAGCCACCGCGTGGGCGCCGGCCGCCATGGCAGCAGCCGGACACTACGGGGCGCCTACACGGGCAACAGTCAAGCTTGAAGAACGGGCGCCGCCTTTCCGCGCACAGTACCTATTGGTCTCAGCACAGCGCCGTCTTGAGGTTCTCAAGGTTTTGGTACATCTTGGACATGTATGTCTCGTCGGTCGGTACAATCTCAAGCGGTGACAAGGTCAGGACCCGCCCGCCTATCTCGTCTGCAACGACCTGCGCCGTCTTGGGATCGGCCGCCTCGTCGGTGAATATGACGTCTATGCCCTGCGCCCTAGCAGTCTCAATCACGTCATGGAGCGTCCTCGGGGCGATCTCGCCGTACGGGGTCAGCGACCTTAGTATGACGTGCTGGACCAGATCATACTCTTCTGAAAAGTAGGCAAACGCAAAGTGGTACGCCACAAACTCACGTGAGCACGACTCCAGCCCAGTTCTGATGTCAGAGTCCAGCTGCTGCAGCTCTGCGATGTACCTGTCGGCGTTTTCCTGATAATAGTCGGCGTTCTTGGGATCGGCCTCTGAGAGCCCGTCGGCGACATTCTGTACCTGTATCTGGGCGAGAACCGGGTTCAGCCAGATGTGCGGATCTCCGACAAACTTGTCTACGCGGTCGTCGTGGTCATCGCCGTGATCGTCCATGGCCTCCATGCCGTGGTCGTCATCGTCCATGGCCTCCATGCCGTGGTCGTCATCGTCCATGGCCTCCATGCCGTGG
>JAPPIP010000109.1:36531-39661 GCA_028820595.1 Nitrososphaerota archaeon
TCGTCATCGCCGTGATCGTCACCTTCTTCCTCGTGGCCGTGGCCATGATCGTGGCCGTGCGTCCCTTCCGCTGCCTCCATCACCTCTACTCCCTTGCTGGTGTCAATCAAGACGCCTTCAAAGTTGACGTCCTCCAGACTATCCAGCCACGTCTCAAATCCGATTCCATTAATCGCTATGGCGTCTGCATTCTGCATGCGCTGGGCGTCCCTGACGGTGGGCTCCCAGTCGTGCGGCTCGGCGCCCGGCGGCAGGACCAGCTCCGATTGAACCTTGTCCCCGCCCACAGCGTTTACAAACTGCCAGATTGGATAAAACGACGACAGCACCAGTATCCGCGGCTCCTCTGCAACGTCCACGCCCTCCACGTCTGCTGGTTCCGGCTCTATCGTGGTGCTGTATACGGCAAAGATTGCAAGCGGGATCACCACCGCAATTGCGATGCCCGCGTAGACTGCCTTGGATACCATGCGCGGTGTTCGCAGGTAGCTATTAATAAATCTTGAGAATATAATAAAAATTATCAGAATTTCGTCAAAATATGATAAACATGGCCGCATCCGGCGGCCTCGACGGCCGGACACATGCGAGATTGACCAGCGTCGTGGATCCTCCATGGCCCCTTGACAGATCTGAGACGGCGGGGGGCTGGAACCGGGATGCTCGTCTTCGATTAGAGGAACAGGGCCGCCGTGGGAGAGGTGGGTGGAAGGAAGGAGGATAAACCCAGTGTCCCGTCATACGGGGGGAAGGCAATCCGCCGATGGCATCGCATCATCTTGGAAGCGGCGTGCGTGACGGCCGCCCGCCGACCCGCCGCCCACCCAAGGGCCATACGTGACGGGAAGCGGGAGGGTCAGACGACATGACGGTGGGCCTACCGACGGGCCAACAGTCCGGCGGACTTTGCCGCCATCGTGGCCCCAAGCACGCATATTGCCAAGACAACTATGCTTCCGGCGGGGGCGATATTCAGTACATACGACAGAAATATACCCGAGATTACGGTCGATACGGAGATCCCTATCGATAGGATAACCGTGCCCTGAAACCCGCGCCCCAGCATCATGGCAGTGACGTTTGGTATGACAAAGAGCGCTGAGATGAGCAGCACCCCGACGAGCTGTATCGCGGTGACCACTGTCAGCCCCGCCATGAACACTAGCAGGTAGGTTATCCGCTCCACGCGTATTCCGCTCACCTTTGCCTGCTTTTCATCAAACGTAGTGTACAGTATCTGCCTGAAGAGCGCCAGTATGACAAGCAGGATGGCGCCGGTCATTGCCAGTATCAGTATGGTGTCATCTACGCTTACAAGCAGTATGCTTCCAAACAGAAAGCTGAATATGTCAACAGAGAACCCCCCGGACAGCCCTATTATGACCAGCCCCACCGCGATCCCGGACGACAGCAGCACCGCGATTGCCGCGTCCCCGGACACGTCGTACTTTTCCCGGATCCGCGTGATCAGTACGGCGCTGATTATGGATATCACGTACGCCATCCACAGCGGGTAGAGGCCCATAAGAAGTCCCAGCGCCACGCCGCCAAACGAGGAGTGGGCCAGGGCGTCACCGAACAGCGAGAAGCGCCTCAGCACGAGAAATATTCCGACTACGGAGCACAGCACGGCGATGGTGGCGCCGGACAAGAGTGCCCGTTGCATAAAGTCGTACGCGAGCACCTCAAAGACCATTACGTTCCCCCACACGCGCTGCTGCCTGTCGCTGTCATGGCCATCGTCACCTGCAACCGCCCACCAGTGTCACGAGGCTTCATTTCTTATGGGCGGGGGTTCGGCGATGCCGGGGTTGTGCTCCATGCATTCGGAGGGGTCGGTGCACTGACACATGATCTGCGCCAGTTTCTCGTCAGCGAAGAACTCCTTGGCGGCGCCGTGAAAGTACAGTGTGCGGTTCAGGCATGCCACATGACTTGACATCATTTTTATGGCGTCAAGGTCGTGCGACGACCACATGATGGTTATTCCGTGGTTTGAGTTGAGATCCTTCAGTATTCCATAAAACAGGCTCATGCTGGCCTGATCTACGCCGGTTACAGGCTCATCTAGGATGAGCATCTTGGGATCGTTTACCATGGCCTTTGCAATAAAGACGCGCTGCTGCTGCCCCCCCGAGAGCTCCCCGATCCGCCGGTCTGCAAGCTCATGTATCCACAGCTCGCGCATTACCTCGTCTACGCGCTCCTCCTGGACTCCGTGCCACATTCCCAGCTGTATCACCTCCCGGACCGTAACGGGAAAGTTTCGCTCAAAGTGCATCATCTGTGGCACGTACCCGATCTTTTTTAGCGGACCCTTGGATCTGTGTATGTTCTGTCCGAATACCCGTACCGTGCCAGTATACTGTGTGTTGAGCCCAAGCATGCATGCAAAGAGCGTGGACTTGCCCGCTCCATTGGGCCCTATTATGCCAAGAAACTCACCCTGATCCACGCCAAATGACACGTTCTCAAGGGCCTGCACTCCGGCATAGCCCACGCTCAGGTTGGAGACCTCTATTGGTCTTGGCATAATGCCACCTGAAGGTTCTCAAGGTTTTGGTACATTTTGGATATGTATGTCTCGCCGGGTTCTCCAATCTCAAGCGGTGACAGGATCATAACGCGCCCGCCTATCTCGTCTGCAACAACCTGTGCGGTCCTGGGATCGACTGCCTCTTCGGTGAATATGACATCGATGCCCTGCGCCCTGGCAGTCTCAATCACGTCCCTGAGTGTGCCCGGGGCGACATCACTGTGAGGGGTTGCCGACTTTAGTATGGTGTGCTGGACCAAGTCATATTCCAATGTAAAGTAGGTAAACGCCTGATGGAACGCTACAAACTCGCGGGAGCACGACTCCAGCCCTGTTCTGATGTCAGAGTCCAGCTGCTGCAGCTCTGCGATGTAACTGTCGGCGTTTGCCTGATAGTAGTCTGCGTTCTTGGGATCAGCCTCTGAAAGCCCGTCGGCGATATTCTGTACCTGTATCTGGACAAGAACCGGGTTCAGCCAGATGTGTGGATCGCCGAGCAGCTCATCGTCGTGGTGGTCGTCGTCGTCCTTGGCCTCACCGTGGTCGTCGTCGTCCTTGGCCTCACCGTGGTCGTCGTCGTCCTTGGCCTCACCG
>JAPPIP010000123.1:0-2002 GCA_028820595.1 Nitrososphaerota archaeon
TGGAATATGTCGTCGGTCCTTCCGTGCTCTACGAGGTCGCCCAGGTACATGAACGCCGTATAGTCCGAGCACCTGATTGCCTGCTGCATGTTGTGCGTTACTATGATGATGCAGTATTCGCTTGAGAGGTCCTTTATCGTCTCCTCGATCTTCTGGGTCGCAATCGGGTCCAGCGCGGACGCCGGCTCGTCCATCAGCAGTACTTCGGGCTGTATCGCAAGGGCCCTTGCAATGCACAGCCTCTGCTGCTGGCCTCCCGACAGCTCGATTGCGGGCTTTTTGAGGTCGCCGCTCACCTCGTCCCACAGGTACGCCATCTTCAGGCAGTCCTCCACGATCTCGTCGAGTATGGCCCTGTCCCTCACTCCGTTGAGCTTTACGCCGGACACGACGTTGTCGTATATGGACATGGTGGGGAACGGGTTCGGCTTTTGGAACACCATTCCGACCTTTCTCCTGTGGTATATGGGGTCTATGCTGGAGTCGTACAGGTCCGTCTGGTCTATCGTGACCCTCCCCTCCACGCGCGAGCCCGGGGTCATGTCGTGCATGCGGTTAAGGCAGCGCAGAAAGGTGGTCTTGCCGCACCCTGACGGCCCTATCAGCGCGGTGATGGAGTTCTCCGGGAACTTTAGGCTGATGTCCTTTACTGCCCTGACGTCGCCGTAGTATACGTTGACGTTTTCTGTCACCATCTTGAAGCGCTTGTTTGCAAAGACGTCGCCCTGCTTCTTGTCGCTTGGTGCCCGCTTTTGCGGCTCGGCCGTTATGATGTTGCTCATAACCTATGCACTGCCTCCCCTCATGTTTGGCAATAAACCTTTGCGCGATCTCCTGCCGCCGTTTGCCCCGATGCCGCCGCCCCTTCTCCCTTGGAAGTAGTACCGCACGCCCACGTGTATCGCGAGTATTATAATCACCAGGACGAGCGCGGCCCCCCACCCGGCAAGCCTGGCCTCCTCGTACGGCAGCAACGAAAAGCGCCATATGCGCAGGGGCAGCGCGTCCATGGGCGCGTCAAGAGACGAGAAGAACTGGCTGCTTCCCAGTATCGTCATTATGAGCGGGGCCGTCTCGCCGCCTATCCTTGACACGGACAGCAGCACGCCGGTCAGGAGCCCGCGCTTTGCGGTTGCAAGCACTATGCGGAACGCGATCGTGGCCTTCTTGAGGCCAAGCGCCGTGCCCGCCTCCCTGTACGTCCAGGGCACCATCTTGAGCTGCTCCTCCGTGGCCCTTGCGACTATGGGGAACATGATGAGCGAGAGCGCAAAGGCGCCGGCCCATATAGAAAAATGCCCCAGCAGCAGGACGATTGCCAGGAACGCGAACAGCCCGAGCACGATGGACGGCACCTCCATGAAC
Source organism: Nitrososphaerota archaeon (assembly GCA_028820595.1). Lineage (GTDB taxonomy): Archaea > Thermoproteota > Nitrososphaeria > Nitrososphaerales > Nitrosopumilaceae > Nitrosopumilus. The sequence continues at coordinate 1,366 of JAPPIP010000123.1, forward strand.
ACGTCAAGCAGGAACCTCATCTGCTTTGCCAGCCTGCTGCCGCTGCCCACCTCTGAGAGGTACACGCCGGCGCCGATTCCTATCGGTATGCCTATCAGCGACGAGAGCCCGATGATGATTATGGTGCCCTGTATGGCGGGCCCCACGTTTATCGTGCCCGCGCCTATGGCCCCGGGCTCCTCTGTGAAGAATTCGACTGAGAGGGCGGGGGCCCCTCCGACTATGAGCTGCCCGAGTATCCAGAAGAGCGGCACTATGGCGATTATGGCGCACGCCGTAATCCCGCCCACCATTATGCGGTCCACCTTGAGCCTGCCGCTTACGTTTGACTTGAACATGGCCCTGATCTCGGCCCGCCGCCGGCTTCTTGGAGTGGGTGCCGCGGCCGCCGCCGCCGCCCCTCCCTCACCGGCCGGCCGCGGCCCACCATCCCCGTAGCGCGCGCCGCCGGTCAATTCCTAATCGCCCCCTCCCTCACCTTTAGCATCCTGGTTACGATATAGTGCGCTATCACGTTTACCGCCATGGCCACTAGCAGCAGGACGAGCCCGATGCCTATGAGCGCCGGCAGGTGTATGGACGCGGGCGACGCCTCGATGAACTCGTTTGCTATAATGCTCGACATGGTCTGGCTGGG
>JAPPIP010000123.1:2102-4904 GCA_028820595.1 Nitrososphaerota archaeon
CTCCGGACTCGCGCCGCTATTCGACTATTATGATCCCGTCCTGGATCAGGAACTGCAGGGCGCTTATCAGCTCGGCGTCTGATATGACTCCCTCCGCGTAGAATCCAAAGAGGGTCTTGACCCATGACGGGATAAGTTCTTCGCCGCTGTCAGGCATCTCCGATTCCTCTGCTGCTACTGCAACGCTGGTCGGTCCCGAGTATACGGGCTGTCCTTGGTACGTGATCTTGGAGAGCCCCTCCAGTCCTATGTTCTGAACCGGCGCCGAGATCGGCACGTACAGGAGGTCCTCGCTGTACTGCTGCCCGTCTGTGATTATCCATGCAATCAGGTTCGCGATCTCCTTTGCGTGGTCGTAGTTCCTGGCCGAGCCGTCAAGATCCGGGTGTATAATCAGGTACGAAAAGCTCGTAATCGGGTACGAGTTCTCGCCGGGCGCCGCAAGCAGGTCGACCCCCCTCCAGCTCTCGTGCGCCTCTGGAAGCGTCGGCGCCGCTCCGCCCGACGCGTCAGACGCGCTGTCCGGCGTCGGCATAACAAAGTTGGTCTTGTCACCGTTCTGGACTGCCGCCGCCGTCATGCCCTCTTGGAATGCGTATGCAAGCGTGATGTAGCCTATTGCGCCTTCCGTGGTCTTTATCAGGCCCGCGACGCCCTCGTTTCCGGGGGCGCCCCTCCCCGCGGGCCACTGGACGCTCTTGCCGGCCCCGACCTTCTCTTCCCACTCCGGGCATACCTTTGCCAGGTAGCTGGTAAAGGCAAACGTCGTTCCGGAGCCGTCGGATCTCTGCGCCACAAATATGCTGTCGTCAGGCAGGTCTACCCCGGGGTTGTGCCCCGCAATCTCGGGGTCGTTCCATTTTTTGATCTCCCCCAGGTAGATGCCGCAGAGCGCGTCGCCTGTCAGTTTCAGGCCCGCATCCACTCCGGGCAGGTTGTACACCAGTGATATGGCCCCGATCATCTCCGGTATTGTAATTGATCCGGGGGCCCGCTCGTACTCCGAGTCCTTGAGCGGCGCGTCTGACGCTGCAAAGTTGACCGTCTTTTCAATGTGCTGCTTTACCCCGCCCCCGCTTCCGATTGATTGGTAGTTGAGCGCGACATGCGGGTTGGTCTCTGCATACTTTACCCTCCACAGGTCCATCAGCGGAAAGGCAAACGATGCCCCTGCCGCGTCGATCCTGACTGAGCCTGCTTCCTGCGCCTGTGCCGCCTGCATGGTTCCGCCGGAGGTATATGCGGGCAGGAGCGAAGTCACTAGTACCGCGATCAGCGCTATTGTCGCAATTCGTCTCGTCACTGCATCTCTGCTCTCCAAAGGCTACTTAGTCCTGTGGTGTATAGTCTATGTATGCGTATGATGAGGACGTGTCGGGTATGGTCTGCCTATATGCATAGGAGTATGGGATTCTTATTGCAACAGGCAGGGGCTGCAGCATGAGGCTCGGGCACAAAATAACCATAATTGCCATACTGGCAGTGGCGGTCCCCACATCGCCCATTTGGGGGTCCGTGCTGTTCATGATATTGAGCATCCAGTATTATGGCATCATAATTGCAAGCACCCCGGATCGCGTGTTTGAGGAGGAGTTTGCCATGATGCCAGAGGTGGCGGCGTTTATCGACAGGTACCCTGACTATTCGACGTCGCATGGGGGGGACATAATAGCGTGGAAGGAGATTCTGTACTGGCCAAACGAGGGTGATGCGCTAGCACTGCACGTCAAAAAGAGCGTATCGCACGGCAAGGTCATAATGCACGGCGCGTGCATGGCGCAAGACGTCGGAGGCACCCGCTTTGACATGCCCCGCGAGGAGATAATCGCGTATATGGAGCACGACATGTGCCCAGGACCGGCCCGGTGAGCGCGCAGCTGCCAAAACCAGCGGCAAAGAGGTTGGTACCGAATTTCCAGAAAGCAGTCAATTTGGACCGCATCCTTTGCGAAATTCGCCAAAATGGGAATGGCCAGACGTGAAATGGAGGTAAAAAGACCCGCTCTGTGCAGTTACAGCACCGAATGCCGTAATTCGGTACCAACCTCCACAAGGTCAAAATACGCAAGGGACGGCCGGAGGGGCATGGACGGGGATACTGGCATACCCGAGATCGATCTGGGCGGGTTGATCCCGGACCGGACTCTGATAGTCGACACCATCCACACAGTCATGGAGGGGCCCGGCGGTGACCGGGGGGCTACGGAGGCCCCCGAAAAGAAGATCGTTGCAAACACCACCATAATCATGAACGACCGGGGGGCGGTTTTGTGCATCGGTAGGTCGCACTACGGCAGGCCGCACGATCTCAAGGAACTGCAGAGGCTCCTGTCGGATATGGGCGCGGTCACCAGATGGATGAAGAAAAGAAATCTGCCAGAGGACCAAAAGATGATCGTTTACGGCGACCCGGCATATTTGGGCATCACCAAAAAGTATCCCGGAATCGAGTTCAGGCAGTTTGAGAGGGACGGACGGGGGCGGGACAGCAGGCAGCAGGGTGCCACCGACGGGGAATCCGGCCCCGCGGGGGCGGCGGCAAGGCCCGAGGACGCAATAAGCAGGATGAGGGAGTTTAAGATTCTGGACGGGCCTTACGAGGGCACGCTTGAGGACTTGGATAGGGAGATCAATGTGGTGGCCGGGCTAGTCAACCTTGAAGCGCTGCAGGGCTGATCACACGATGTCCGGGGCCCTTCGGCACCGGGGCGCGCTACGGGCGGGTGTGGATCGTCGCCCATTATGGAGTTCTCCGCGGCGGTGTGCGCGGCGGCAGGTATCCTGGGACGATGTCGCCGACGG
>JAPPIP010000045.1 GCA_028820595.1 Nitrososphaerota archaeon
CGCTCATAGTGTTCACATTATTTGGGCGAAATCATGTTGAATTGGACAGCGCCGGCGCCGATGCTGCCGGCATTGTTACCCGCGACTAGTTCGTACGGTCCCTGCACCGCGCCGACCCGTCCGGGACGCAGGCGTTCGGCATTGTCATATGGGACCCCGGCCTCCGCCTGTGTCCCTGACTCTGGACCTCTCCGGGCCCCGTGCCGCTCGGATGTGCGGCAGGCTCGCCTGGAGTCAGGGCTCCGTAATGGCGCTTGCAAACCGCTTGTGCAGTATGGGAAGCTCTTTGCACAACCACGCAAAGAATCTTACAAACTCCCTCGCCTCGTCCTCTACATACTCTGTGATTTTGCCATAATTGCCATCCGCGTACCACCGGCTCACCATTGAGCCGCTCTGCGCCTTGCCCGTCATGCGGTCAAGGCCTGAGCCTTTGAACTCGCAGCCGTTCATTATGACGCCGGTTGTGTGGAGGTCCATCATGGGCCTGTCCCTGATGTTTATTGTTGGCAGTCCGTGTATTTCCGACCTGCGGCTTAGAAACCTGTGCTCGAATCCCAGGTTGTATCCCACCGGTACAAAATCAAAGACACTATCGCTTGACACGCCTGTGTTTTCGACGAACCTCCTTAGAATCTCTTGCTCTCCGTGTTCCCACTCCTTTAGTACTACAAGCGGGCCCGCGGGGGTTCCATTGTTCCTGTCCAGCGCTTGATATTGCACGGTGATTATCTTAGAGGATCCACCATCCAGTCCGGACGTTTCGATATCTAGGTAATACGTTCCCATACGTATGTGCGCAAATGTGCAGTATTAATTATTGCTAGCGCTCGTCGGCACCTACTGCTTGGTATATTACACTGCGGCCCATCTTGCCAGGGCCTTGTCCGGACTGCTTATCTCGTCCACGCTCGTATAGTAGCTGTCGGTCCAGTCGTCGTATCCGAGCCCCGTGAACAGCATGAGGTTGAGCGGGTAGGAAGCGCTGTCGGTGCACCTCCTAAAGTCGTCCCTGAACAGGAAGACCTTCTTGCCCCATGCAATCGCCATTCCGAGCTCCACCATCACGCCTTCGTCAGGCGGCGTGCCGTTGACTACTGCAAATATGCCGTCGGAATTCCTGACATCGCTCATGTCGGCCTGCCCAACCGTATATGCCGCCCTGTCCTTGGACATGTCTGCTTGGTTGTTGCGCTCAAACGGCTCCCACACCTCCACATTCATTTCACTCAAGGCGCCGACTATCTCTTGCAGCGGGCCCGCCTTTTGCTGCTTGGAGAATCCGTACGGGTTTGCCAGATAGATGATCTTTTTGCGGCTGTTTTTGCTGTTGTCCATGCGGCCAGATACCTGCGCTTGCCAGTCCTTGGACTGCAATATACCTTGCTGTGCTCGTGTCGTGTGCGGCTGGCTTCCTGCAGGCGCCGCGCCGGCACTGGCTTGGGCGGCCGGAAATCTTTAAAGAATGTCCGCGCGGCCACGGGCCATGGGTACACCGACTGAGTCCAAAATCCGAGACTCCAGCATAGGGCTGCCCGAGCTTATCTCGCACTTTAGGGAACGATGTAGGGAGTGCGGCCACCACCGCATAATGCACGATGCCGGTGGATATTGCGAGGGCGTGATGAACAAGCCGTGCAACTCCGGCTGCGAATCTTTCGAGGCTGAATGATCTGGGTCTTGCCGCCATCGCGTGGACCCGATGTCGGGCGTGGCGTCCGTGATGGGTAGAGGATCGAGGAGTGGCACGCCCGGCAGCCGTTAGGCCGCGCCCGCAGGAAGCCATGCGGAGACAAATTATTCCAAAAGGGAGCCTGTACGCGGAATGCTGCCAAATATTTAAACGCCCATTAGCCGTCGTATTGACATGACTGTTGCGTACGTGATGCTCAACTGCGATCTCGGAGCCGAGGCCGAACTTGTGGAAAAACTCCGTGAGCTGGAGAACGTGTCGCATGTGTCTGAGACGATGGGGGCCCACGACATGCTGGTCAAGCTGGAGGCGGAGAATTTTGAAAAGATACGTGAAATCGTGGCATGGAACATAAAGAACCTGCCAAAGGTGCGCTCCACCACCACGCTTATTGAAAAAGATGCCTGACGCGCACCATTACTGCATTGACGGTAGTGGTGGTGGTGATGATGATGATGACATGATGGCCGCAGGAGATCCATCTGCATGTCATGGCTGGTGACGCGTAGCCGGAGCCCCCGCCCGCCTAATCCTGTGAGCCCCCGCCGTCGCCAGCATCCCTCGCTCTGACGTTCCCTTTTCTGGCGCCACTGTCCTTATCCTCGTCTTCGTGGTGTCCGGCCGCATCGCCCCCTCTACCACTCGGGCCTACCATGTCTTCCGGCCTGACCTTGCTGTCCCAGTCGCCCCTTGCGCCCTTTACCAACGCTGCAATTCCTGCCGCGATAAGGGCCGTTACCCCCCCAAGGAATCCGGCCTGTTCGGCCATTGCATCGGCACAGCTCACACTGACAGGCTCCATGTCCTCAGAGTACCTGTAGCACGTGTCGAATTCATCCGACTCGATGGAGGCCGACTGGTAGTTCCCGCCAAATACGCCGAGCACGATAAACCCCGCAAAGATCAACCCTATGCCGATCATGGAGAACCTGATGTCGCCCATCGCCACAACCTGTATGCGGCACGCCATATTTAGTCTAGTTGCGCCGGGCGTCACTTGCGGCCCCGAAGCATCTCCGTAAGGTTGGCAAGGGATCCGTCGTAAAACCTGCCCATGTCGTCTAGCAGCCGGGCAAACTCCCCCTCCGGCATCTTGGCGCTGTTCATGTATGACTGCCAGGTTATGGTTATGGTGCCGTCCTTCTCGTTTGGGTTGATGGCGATCGTGGCCACGTACGCGCGCAGGGGGAGCCCGTCCGTCGCAACGTACGTGAAGCCGCTGCCGGCGCTCCATGATACTATGTGCTCCTCTATGGTTTTTCCGTCCTCAAATACTACGTTCCTGACTGCCCCCACGCCCCTTCTGGAGTCTGACGTGATGTCGACCCTGCTGACGCCTGGCGCCCACCGCGGCATGGACGCAATGTCCCCAAGTATCCTCCATGCCCTCTGGCGGGTGGCCCTTATCCTTGGCGACCTCCTCTTGAGGGTGGCGCTGTGGTATGCGCCGCTGCCCGCTGCTGCGCGGGCCTTGGAACCTTGCATTTGCATGCATGCCGTTGGTCTGGTTATATGCCTTGCTTGGCTACAATTTTTAATCATGTGTGCCTCAGAGGCATACATGGTATTCGGATTTGGAAGAAGAAAGAAGGCGAGTGACGAACGCGCCCACGGCAGCAGCCGAATCACGCGCGACGAGCCACACGGCCTCGGCCCCGGCGATAACCGCGACGGCGCTCCTGACTTGCGCATTCCTCCTGACGGCGCCTCCGAGATTGTGTCTGAGTATGGCCGGCGCAGGCGGGAGCAGGCCGTATCTGAGATCAGGGACATACGCGACTCTGTCGAGCCCATGATCGAGGAGCTCGTGGAGCTGGGACGGATCCTTGAGCACGACGACCTCAACGTGGACTCTATTGACAGGCACCTCGCCATTATAGTGGTGCGCGGAAAAAAGCAGGTCATCGACGTGATAAGGCGCAGCGTGGCCCCCCTTCCCGCGGTGGACTCGATCGAGAGCGCCGCAAAGGCCGAGTCCGAACTCCGGCAGCTCTTGAAAAAGATGGGGGACGTGCTCGGCAGGCAGACGCGCGTCATACACCTGTTTGCAAAAAAACACGCGAACCGGCTCAAGAGCAACCTTGAGGTGATGAACTCTCGGCATTCGGAGATGCGGGGCATCCTGAACCGGCACAACGAGGCCGACTCGGAATCCGGGGAGATCGTCGCAATTGCAGACGGGCTGGCCAGGCGCCGCGACGATCTGCGCAAAAAGTCGCAGAGGGTACGCGACATGTCTGCCGAGTTTGAGGTGCTTGGATCACGCGTCTCCGGGTCAAGATCGGAACTCGCCGAGATAAAGTCATCTGAGGAACATGCCGCATACCTGAAGCTGCTGTCTGACATTGAAGAATGCGACGCCCAGATGTCGCAGATACGCGCCGAGATAAGCGCCCAGTTCTCGAAGATATCGAGGCCGCTTGGCAGGTACGAGTACGGCTCCTCGCTTGACAAGGCCCAGCAGAAGATACTCGCCGGACTGGTGGCCGACCCTGCCGGCACCGTGAACCCCGAGAACGTGGAGATCATATCTGTGATATTCTCAAACGTGAGACGCGCGGTGGCAACCGGCTCCATTTCGGCCAAGGACGTGGAAAAGACGATCGCCCTGCTCGCGGAGACGGCGGACATGGTAAGGCCCCTTGCCGGCAGGGTGGCCGAATGCGACGGGCGCCGGGGGGATCTTGCAGGCAGGGCCCGCACCGCAAAGCCGGCCGGCCTTGATGAGTGCGAGGCCAAGCTGTCAAAAGCTGCCTCGCAGCACAAGGATACGGGACGTAGGATGGAGGCCCTGCGGGCCCAGATCAAAGACGACAGCGCCGCCATTCTGGATATGTCCGCCGACCTCCAGACGCGGCTTCGCCAGCACACCGGGGTCAGGTATGAGATCGACCCGCCGCGCATAGAACTCTCCACGTGACGCCTGTCCGATGGAGGGCCGTGCGTTTGACGGTGAAAAGCCTGACGACTGACACAGCGCGTATCTGCAAATGGTGGGGTGTAGGCGCGCAGGGTGCTTGGCGCGTTACTGCACCCGTGCTGGTTTCTCTTGCCCGGAGAGCCTGCGGGTGCTGCGCCTGCCGTTGGTGACTCTGCAGCAGTCGTCAAGCCTTCATCTCTTTTGGGGGGGGGGGGGAAGGGGGGTGGGGGGTGCAGAGGTTATTATGTGCCCCTTTCACACAGGCCGACGAATTTTCAAGCGGGGCGCAAT
>JAPPIP010000018.1 GCA_028820595.1 Nitrososphaerota archaeon
CGTCTAGGGCGCCTCGTGCGGGTGAAATTCTAGGCAGGGTTATGACACTAACTAGCTCCGGCAAAAAGTACAAAAAGTGCTGCATGCCCAAGGCGTGACGCGGCGGTTCTGGCCCGGGGCCGCGCCCGCAGCGGCAGCAGGCGGGCCGCTACGGACGGCCGCTGCGTGCGGTCACGATGTGTTCGTAGCCGTAGTTGACGGGCAGTGCTATGACACCATGGACTCGAAATCCGGCATGACCAAGCGGGGGCTAAATTAGTACAGAGATCTAACAAGAGCAACGTTTTTGTCAGATCGATAGATCAGCTTGAGGCGTTCTTATACGAATTATGATTGTTAAAATATCAAATATCGTTCTGGACTTGAATTAAATTGACACCACACGTGCTTGGATCGTGGCCGATACGAAGGAACCAAGCCGGGACCTCATACCGGTGAGGATGCTCGCCCAGTACGCGTACTGCAGGCGCCTCGCGTACATGGAGTGGGTCCAGGGCGAGTTTGCCTACAATGCGGAGGTAGTTGACGGCGCGCACAAGCACAGGAACGTCGACAAGCCCTCCAAGAGGACAAGGCCCCCCAAGGGCGGCGATGCCGAGGGCCCCGGGGACGTCATACACGCGCGGTCCGTCATGCTTTCCGATGCCAAGCTGGGACTGGTTGCAAGGATGGACCTCTTGGAGGTTGACGGCGGCGTTGCCACGCCGATAGAGTACAAGCGCGGGACGACTCCGCAGACTCCCACCGGCACGTACCCGGATCACGTGGTCCAGGTCTGCGCCCAGGGGCTGATCCTGAGGGCCAACGGATACGCGTGCACGGGCGGGATCATATACTACGTGGGCTCCAAGCAGCGCGTGCGCGTGGACTTTGACGAGCAGACGGTATCGATGACCATGCAGATGATCGGCGAGATGCGGGAGATGGCATCAAGGGACGCGATGCCGCCCCCGCTAGTCGACAGCCCAAAGTGCCCCAGGTGCTCGCTGGTGGGGATCTGCATGCCGGATGAGACAAACCTTCTCGGCGGCGCCAGCACGCAGCGCGGCATTACAAAGGACCAGGTCAGGCGCATGTATCCGATCCGCGACGATGCCGTCCCCGTGTACGTGCAGGACCAGGGCGCGCGCGTATCAAAGTCGGGCGACTGCATACACGTAAAGACCGCAGACGAGACCAGAAAGATCCGGCTCATCGACGTCTCCGAGCTCACCGTCTTTGGCAACGTGCAGATCACCACCCAGACGATAAGGGAGCTCTGCGGGAGGGACATACCGATCTGCTACATGACGTACGGCGGGTGGTTTGTCGGCATGACGCGCGGCCTTGCAAGCAAGAACATCGGACTGAGGATAGGCCAGCATCTGGCATACTCCAAGACCAGTTCGCGCATGGCCATCGCGCGCGAGATCGTGTCCGGCAAGATAAAAAACAGCATAACCATGCTCAGGCGGAACCACGGCTCGCCCCCCGCCGGAAAGATTGCGGAGATGGAGGGGTTCGCACAGAGGGCGCTCGCCGCAAGGCAGTACGACGCGCTGCTCGGGATAGAGGGGATGGCGGCGCGCCTTTACTTTTCCGAGTTTTCCGGCATGCTAAAGTCCGACTCCGCCGCCTTTGACTTTGAGGGCCGGAACCGGAGGCCGCCCAAGGACCCGGTCAACGCCATGCTGTCGTTCCTGTACGCGATGCTGACCCGGCAGGCGACCGTCACCGCGTCAAAGGTCGGACTGGACCCGTACCTGGGGTACCTCCACATGCCAAAGCACGGCAAGCCCGCGCTGGCCCTCGACCTGATAGAGGAGTTCCGACCACTCGTGGCCGACTCCACGTGCCTGACGCTCGTGAACACCGGCGAGATCTCAGAGTCAGACGTGGTACGGTCGGACTTCGGCGTGGCGCTCACTGCAGAGGGGAGGAGGACTGTCATAAGGGCGTACGAGCGCAGGATGGACGCGTCGGTCATGCACCCGCTGCTCGGGTACGGCGCAAGCTACAGGAGGATACTGGAGACCCAGGCAAGGCTGCTTTCCAGGCACATTCTAGGCGAGATTGCGGCGTATCCGGCGTTCCGCACGAGGTGAGGTATGGTGGCGCGGAACAGGTACTTTGTCTGCTATGACGTGCGGGACCCGCAGCGCCTTACGCAGACGTACAAGACGATGTGCGGATACGGGGACCGCGTCCAGTATTCGGTGTTTCTGTGCGACTTGAGCGACGTCGAGCTTGTAATGATGAGGGGTGACCTGGAGAATGTCATGAACACCAAGGAGGACAGCCTCGTCATCGTCAACGTCGGCTCTGTCGAAAAGAGCGGGGCGCGGATAACCACTGTCGGCACGTCCCTTGGAACCCAGAGGAGGGATGCGTCAATCGTGGTGTGATGTGCTGCGAGAGGCCGGGAGCAGAGGCGCGCATGGGAAGGCCCTCGCACACGCTATATATGCCCGGCGTGGCACTGGTACGGTGTAGCAGGACATGAGCCGCATATCGGACACAACTGGAGACAGAGTGACGCAACCTGCCTGCCGGCGCCGAATCTAGGCGTGTGTGCGGGCTTTCCGCAACGAGTATGTTGCGGCCCCATTGAAGCATGCGAAAGACATGTCTAAGTTTCTTGGACTTTTCGTGCTTTCCGCAACGAGTATGTTGCGGCCCCATTGAAGCGGCGGTCTTTTCACCGGATACGAGCAGGGAGGCCCACCTTTCCGCAACGAGTATGTTGCGGCCCCATTGAAGCCACGAGGTTCGGCATGGAATAGCAGATTGTGCCCACCTTTCCGCAACGAGTATGTTGCGGCCCCATTGAAGCCTTGCCGCCGCCCTCGGAGCCGTTTCGGCGTGCGCCTTTCCGCAACGAGTATGTTGCGGCCCCATTGAAGCGATATGTGGAAACAAAGTAGTGGGGACAGACACCAAACTTTCCGCAACGAGTATGTTGCGGCCCCATTGAAGCTGGCAAAGCGGCTTCAAAACCATCGGCGGCATCATCCTTTCCGCAACGAGTATGTTGCGGCCCCATTGAAGCCTGGCCGACATATACGCTCACGTCGCCGGGGGCCGCGAGCTTTCCGCAACGAGTATGTTGCGGCCCCATTGAAGCGTGCCGTCTACTTCGCACGCCCTGATGACCGCCCCGCTGCTTTCCGCAACGAGTATGTTGCGGCCCCATTGAAGCACAGTTACCATGCCTGTATGAAAAAAAATGAATATACTTTCCGCAACGAGTATGTTGCGGCCCCATTGAAGCCGCTCCCTGACGTCCGCTACGAGCACGCCGATGTCCGCTTTCCGCAACGAGTATGTTGCGGCCCCATTGAAGCCTGAAGTCGGTATTTGATCTCAACGCGCTGGTTGACCTTTCCGCAACGAGTATGTTGCGGCCCCATTGAAGCGCGTACGACGACTCGACCCTCGGCATATGCTACGGGCTTTCCGCAACGAGTATGTTGCGGCCCCATTGAAGCGGTATAATCCGAATAGTTGTTGGACCAGTGGTATTCCACGCTTTCCGCAACGAGTATGTTGCGGCCCCATTGAAGCCGTTAGCGGTTTGGAGTTGAGACTTGCAGGCATTGAGCTTTCCGCAACGAGTATGTTGCGGCCCCATTGAAGCATGAACGTATTTTCCGATGATCAGATGAAGTCCCATGACTTTCCGCAACGAGTATGTTGCGGCCCCATTGAAGCCGCCCCAAGGAAAGGCGTCGGCCAATCCGCCCATTCGGCTTTCCGCAACGAGTATGTTGCGGCCCCATTGAAGCATTGCCTCGCAAACAGAATCCCAAATTTTGGGATAATCTTTCCGCAACGAGTATGTTGCGGCCCCATTGAAGCAAACTTCAGTATGAGATTCAGTATGATGAGTACTGCTTTCCGCAACGAGTATGTTGCGGCCCCATTGAAGCACCGCCTGGCTCTTCCGCCGCCTGCAGCGCGTGGAGGCTTTCCGCAACGAGTATGTTGCGGCCCCATTGAAGCGTACCAGTCCCGCGGCGACATGGCTTCCGGCCCCGGACTTTCCGCAACGAGTATGTTGCGGCCCCATTGAAGCTCAATTCAACGGTGTGAATTCCGACTCCGAAGCCGCCAACTTTCCGCAACGAGTATGTTGCGGCCCCATTGAAGCGCAAAAACCGCATTGAAAGTCTAAGAAACTTAGACATTCTTTCCGCAACGAGTATGTTGCGGCCCCATTGAAGCGGCAATGCAGAGAAGGAAGAGGAAGAAGCAGTGATCCTTTCCGCAACGAGTATGTTGCGGCCCCATTGAAGCTCCAATTCCTTCCTGTCCCTGCCCAGTCCCTCGAGCTTTCCGCAACGAGTATGTTGCGGCCCCATTGAAGCAATTCGTATAATTGTAGGGAAGCGGCATGACTGAAGCTTTCCGCAACGAGTATGTTGCGGCCCCATTGAAGCTTCTCCCCGCCCCACACGATGTTGATCTTCACGTCGTCTTTCCGCAACGAGTATGTTGCGGCCCCATTGAAGCCCGCAGGGGCCGCAGAACCTCCTCGTCTCGGTGCGGCTTTCCGCAACGAGTATGTTGCGGCCCCATTGAAGCCCGGCGCGTCCGCGGAGGTCGAACGCTATGCAGCAGTCTTTCCGCAACGAGTATGTTGCGGCCCCATTGAAGCGGTCTATGTCATGTCCGAATTATACTCGGCGGAGATGCTTTCCGCAACGAGTATGTTGCGGCCCCATTGAAGCGTGCAATCCCATCCAGGTGCGCACGGCGCAGACTTCTTTCCGCAACGAGTATGTTGCGGCCCCATTGAAGCAGGCCGATAGGGGATTTCATAGCCCTGATGCTGAAGCTTTCCGCAACGAGTATGTTGCGGCCCCATTGAAGCGAAGGGGGGGTTCAAGAAAAAGGCCCCCAATGAAGACTTTCCGCAACGAGTATGTTGCGGCCCCATTGAAGCCGGCGCTACAACGGTGACGTGATACCGCAATCCGCCCTGCTTTCCGCAACGAGTATGTTGCGGCCCCATTGAAGCATTGAATTTCCGAGGTCGCGCCCCTCTGAGACGGCGCTTTCCGCAACGAGTATGTTGCGGCCCCATTGAAGCTTGTTCCGTATTGCCACACTTGCTGTAATGTGGAAAATCTTTCCGCAACGAGTATGTTGCGGCCCCATTGAAGCCACCGCAAGTGTCACAAACAAGGAAAGTTCCCTCCTCTTTCCGCAACGAGTATGTTGCGGCCCCATTGAAGCGGACGTTGACGTGATCAGGTCGAGCTTTGCCCACGCGCTTTCCGCAACGAGTATGTTGCGGCCCCATTGAAGCGTAGGCTCAACATCGCTGACTCTGAATCCATCGCTACTTTCCGCAACGAGTATGTTGCGGCCCCATTGAAGCATTGAAGCCGCCGGCAGTCCAAGGGAAGCCATCCGAACTTTCCGCAACGAGTATGTTGCGGCCCCATTGAAGCTCGTCCAAGGCGTATGTGGTGAACTGCGCCTCCCCGCTTTCCGCAACGAGTATGTTGCGGCCCCATTGAAGCTCCCCCCGGCTGGACGTCGCCGCCTCACACCAGATGCTTTCCGCAACGAGTATGTTGCGGCCCCATTGAAGCCTCGACCATGCGTCCGTCGACGGCCGCCGCGCTGGCTTTCCGCAACGAGTATGTTGCGGCCCCATTGAAGCTGCCTGCGCTCCTCGAGGGTCAGGGCGGCGCGGCGGCGCTTTCCGCAACGAGTATGTTGCGGCCCCATTGAAGCAGGTCCGACGTCCTCTACTATGAGACGGATTCCGACTTTCCGCAACGAGTATGTTGCGGCCCCATTGAAGCATGTGGTCGACCGCGGACCTTATCAGCGCGATTGCGCTTTCCGCAACGAGTATGTTGCGGCCCCATTGAAGCTGCGGCTGGTTCATTTATTTACACCTCCGCTGCCGCCTTTCCGCAACGAGTATGTTGCGGCCCCATTGAAGCAGCGCCCGCGGGTTTGTCAGCCGCGATACCATCAGGGCTTTCCGCAACGAGTATGTTGCGGCCCCATTGAAGCTGACATGCTGTGCATTTTGCCATACTTCAGGGTATTTCTTTCCGCAACGAGTATGTTGCGGCCCCATTGAAGCGTGTGGGCAGCCCTCATGCGGCGCCACCAGCACCAGCTTTCCGCAACGAGTATGTTGCGGCCCCATTGAAGCGAAAACGCGTCGTTCAGTTCGTCGACCGCGTCAAGCTTTCCGCAACGAGTATGTTGCGGCCCCATTGAAGCTACAGCATGAACCAGAGCAAGGGCGTGGACCACGTCAACTTTCCGCAACGAGTATGTTGCGGCCCCATTGAAGCAGAAAAAGAGAAAAAGGAAATTCTCAATTTTGAGAACTTTCCGCAACGAGTATGTTGCGGCCCCATTGAAGCGATTCGGGCGACGTGATGACGCACAAGATGATCGAGCTTTCCGCAACGAGTATGTTGCGGCCCCATTGAAGCGTGCCTTTCGACTGGGTTCTCCGGCTTCGGGGGCTGCTTTCCGCAACGAGTATGTTGCGGCCCCATTGAAGCGGCCGCTTCTTTCGAGAGGGGGTGCCTGGCGAGATCGTCTTTCCGCAACGAGTATGTTGCGGCCCCATTGAAGCTACGGCATGGACAAGGCCCCCAAGGCGCCCCGCGTCAACTTTCCGCAACGAGTATGTTGCGGCCCCATTGAAGCTGGCGGGTGGCCGTATGCCTTCCCAAGAGGGCCATTGCTTTCCGCAACGAGTATGTTGCGGCCCCATTGAAGCAGCTTTAGCCCGGTGGAGAACTCGCCGAGCGCCGCGTCTTTCCGCAACGAGTATGTTGCGGCCCCATTGAAGCGAGCGCCACGCGTACGGCCATCGGTCGGAGCCGACGCTTTCCGCAACGAGTATGTTGCGGCCCCATTGAAGCTACTCCATGAACCAGAGCAAGGGCGTGGACCACGTCCTTTCCGCAACGAGTATGTTGCGGCCCCATTGAAGCTGCGGCATATGCAGTTTTCATGTCGCCCTTTTTGGCTTTCCGCAACGAGTATGTTGCGGCCCCATTGAAGCCCATACTTATCGACCACCACCGCGACCAGACCGCACTTTCCGCAACGAGTATGTTGCGGCCCCATTGAAGCACGGATTCGCAAAAGCAAAAGATGATCGACGAGACCGCTTTCCGCAACGAGTATGTTGCGGCCCCATTGAAGCAGGAAGCGGATCAGTGTGTCAATGCTTGGCACGCGGCTTTCCGCAACGAGTATGTTGCGGCCCCATTGAAGCGACAACCCATGATTTAGTAATTACCGCAACAGCCGATCTTTCCGCAACGAGTATGTTGCGGCCCCATTGAAGCTCTTGTATGACGATCATGCCGTTGACGATCCGCGCCCTTTCCGCAACGAGTATGTCAGGAGTTAGGATTTAAGGTATTTGCCATTTGAAATTCCCGTGATGCTTTTCCCATTTTATCAATTGCTCGGCTGCGGTGGCCATGCATTTGACAAACGATACGATTGCAAAGCTCTTGCCTCCTGCCAAATTGCCGTGACGGAGATCATAATATTGCCCCGGGCGCCACAGGCCGTACGACAGCAGTGCAAAATAAAACAAAATCCGCCTCACGTGCAGCCGCCTGCTGCACGTTTTGGCAAGTGCGTCCTTTATGGTCCTAAAGCCGGTCTCCACAATCCGGCGCCTTCTGTATTCTTCCGGCAGGACATCCGCCAATTCCTTCCGGGTGCAGACGGGCAGGTTTGTGGCAAACGCAGCGCATTGGTCCGTGATCGGGGCGTCCTTGTCGCATCCGTCCCTTCTGACGACGAGCAGGTTGAACGGCGCCTTTTCCTTGGTCCTGGTGCCTGTGATGTGAAACCGCGATGCCGCGCCCCTCGTCCCCGCATCAACCTCCGTTATGGCCTTTTTTACGCGCGCGTTTTTTGCAGCGGGCATCAGAAACTTTCTGCCGCCGTCTTGCAGCCCGTTTATGGCCGCCGCGGATAAAAATTCGCGGTCCGCGAGGACCACGCCGACGGCAGGCCCCCGCCGGCCCGGCTTCTTCGGCATTTGAAGCAGGGATGTGACCGCCCTGTCCCCGTTTAGCACCGTCTTGGTGTCCAGTGGGATGTTGCAGTCCCTGCGTACCGTATGCAGCGTCAGGTGTGAGGGGAACTTTGAGGTGCCGTTCCTGGGCTTTGATGTCCTCATCCGCCCACTGAGGCTGTCCCCGTAATGCCCCGGGCCGCTGACGTCGGCCGCAACAGTGCAGCCGGATCGCACCAGGCCTTCCCTGCGCGCACGCCTCGGGATGCAGTTGACGCTGCCGCCGCACCACCGGTCCGCCCCGGCCGGATCCAGTTTCCTTGGCTTTTTCATCATCCAGCTTCCCGAAGGGATCCTCGGAACAGATTCCCCGTTCTTCTGTTTTTCAAACCTGTCTTTTTTGAGATCGCGCGACACCGATTCTGCAAACCTTTTACTGTGTGACATTGTCTGGAGCACCATTGGCATGTCGTGCCGGTTGAAACCCTTTCGCTGCTTTGAAAACTCTATGCCGGGCTTTTCAAACCTTGAAAATAAAACTCGATATTCCTTGCTGCTCAGTGTGTTTTGATGTGCGTAATTGTCTTCTCGCTTGCTCACGCCATGATGCTAATATCTATAGGCGCATATAAATTATTCTACCGCGTAATTAAAAATTCAGATAAAAAACACTAAATCCGAACTACTGGCATGTCCGACACGGCGCCGCGCTCTCCCCGTGCAAACTCCCCGACGGCCTCGGTCACCGCCGGCGTGTTCCTGCACGGAACCAGGTACTTTATGTTCATGTCCACGAGCGTCTGCAGCACCGCCGTCGAAAAGAACTCCCTGTCGGCCATGACCGTCCCGACGCCTGCTCCCGTATCCCTGCACGCGGCAGGCAGCGTGCGCACGCAGTCCGCCACCTGCTCCGGCGCGGGCATCGGAAGGACCGCCACTACGAGTCGGGCCCCCGGGGTTACGGACTGGACCGTGATGTGCCGCTCGAACCTGTCGGTGCCTTTCTTGGACCTCGACCTCACGAGCTCGGCGCCGTGCCCCTTGTCGTACCGGGGGATCAGGTGCATGTCGATTGCCAGGTCCCACCCGACCGGGTCCTGCCCGCGCCCGCGCAGGTGCGCGAGCGTCCTCTGCACCCCGTCCCTGAACGCGTCGGCGCCAAATCCCTCCGGAATCTTTGCAAGCGCGAGGCGCTCCCACTCGCCGGACGGCATCTCCGGGCTGCCGGCCTCCTCCCGGAACCTGCCCGCCTCCCTGCGCGCCAGCCGCGCGGAGTCGATGCAGCCGGCCGTGTTTGCGTTGAATATGCCGCCAAGAAGCAGGCAGTTGTTCAGGTGCTCCTCCGCGTACTGGGCGTTGTCGGCACGCGACACCGCGGGGACGCGCCGCACAAAATCCCGCATCGACAGCCCGACAGACTCATAAGTGCGCCCGGCGAGCATCATGTCACGTCTCAATGGGTTGTCCTGGTGGGACATGATCCCATTGGGACTCTTCCCTCATTTAGGCGTGACGAAAGCGCGCAGATAACTTTAAAGATCATGAGCGTCGCCGACCCGCCGTTAGGCGGGCCTAACATTTGGGTTAACTGCGATCACCATTATGTTAATAAACTTGGCTAAAAATTACAATGTATGAAGTTACCTAATGAAGACAGGTTACTGGCAGAAGTTCAACTTGAACCAGTCCAAGGCTCGCGTTTCCAGCCTACAGGATTTCCATCACTTGGTGCAGCTGAATTCACGTCAATATCGAATGATACTAACACTGACTGCGTTCTAGTAGAATCCGTGCAGTCCATGGCCAACAGGCTTGAAGATGTCTGCTGGGACAAAGAGAAACTGCGTTTGGCAGATGCTCTTTCTGGCATGCCCGTTATAACGGTAAACGACAAAAATTCCAAGTTCTTGACCAACTCGCTGCTTGAGGCGCATCGTATGAATTCATCATACATGCTTGAGGGCAGTGACAAGACCCTGAACGAAACTATCAAGCGCGAACTGCAAATAAAAGACGACGGCATCGTGGCTCGAATACCAGATTTTGCACGTTTTGTGCTTAGATACGATCCAAATTCATTGCTGCATGGACTGTTTCTGAGCCGTAAAGAATTGGCAGGTGGAAGATACAAGATGACGCGCATACTTTCTTCGTTCATTGAGGCGACAAATGTCAAGCCTGTTGTAAGTGGAGGCGTAAAATTTGACTTTGTCGATCCCAGCGGCGGCGAGGCTGGCGCTGAATCCGGGTTCGGACACATTCCGTACCCTAGAACAGAATACTCTGCAGAGTCTATCGTTGCATACTTTAACGTGGACATATCCTTGCTCAGATCATACGGGCTTAGCGACGTTGCAAATAATTTCCTATTCACGCTGGCACTCTGGAAGATACGATTCTTCTTGAAGCACGGACTCCGACTGAGAACCGCCTGTGACTTGAAAATTAAAAAAGAGATCCGAGTCTCTCAGCCCAGATCGATGAAAATCCCCGATCTTGATGTCCTAAGCAAGGATGTCACGTTGCTGATTAAAAAATGCAAGTCTGAGGGTCTGTTTACGGAAAAACCTCTGACCGTGACGTACTCTGCCAAAAAAGCGGATAAAAAATAGGCATGTGCATTGTTCGCCATCGCCATACGTTTTATCCACGGCAGGTATCATGCTACCCCTTGGGGCAAACATGTTAACGAAGGCGTGCCAGAATGGCCGCCAACCCCGTGGAGGGTTTTACGAGCCATCATTGCAGCATGGAAACGCGTTAGGCCAGACCTTGCCGACGAGGTTGTGTGGCCCATACTGCAAAAGCTGGCCTTTGAACCTCCGGCCTATGGCCTCCCAGACGCCAGCGTATCGCATACGCGACATTACATGCCTGCAAACCAAAAAAAGGTTTTTCTGATCATGGATACGTTCGTTGTAATGGGGCAAAGACCTGTCTACATGGTATGGAATAACGTGACATTAAACCCGGACGAATCATCCCTGTTGGAGATGATGTTGTCAAACATTCACTACCTTGGGCGGGCCGAATCTTGGTGCGACATATCGATTGCACCTTCCACTCCTTCATGCAACTGTCTGATATTGTCTGAGGGCCAAAGCATGAACCCTTCCCAAGAAATTGTGCGGGTGCTTGCCCCAAACCGACATGCGTGCTTTGAGGATCTTGACGCCACTGCGGCCGGATCGGAGAATCTAAAGTCCATAACAGTAACAACCAAGACTCTTCAGGACAATAAGTATGCAGATCCGCCCGGTAGCAGGTGGTTGCTGTATGCCAGGCCGCAAAACTGTTTTGAGCCCCGAAATGACACGCAAGCCAAAACCTCATCAAACCGCGTAACGTTGGTGCGGTATGCTGTGACTGGAGCCACGAGACCTGACGTTAGAGACACGTTGCGCATAGGAGACATGACTCGTACCGCGTGTATGTCTAGGTACGGAAAAGCAAAAAATGGTGAAAGCTCTGCAACATTCACTGGCAAGGACGCCGACGGACATCCGCTTACCGATCATATGCACGCCTTCTTCCTTCCCACGTATGAGAAACAAAATCAAGAGATTGACCACGTCACGATTCTTGCAAAAAATGGCTTTGACAGTGACGAACTTTACTTGCTGTCCGGATTAAAGCGCCTCTACAGATACGATACTGACCCCGTAAATCTCCTGTTCCAAGGATGCGGCACGCTGCAGGACTTCTCAACCGTTCCAATATTTGGCACTGGTAGGAAGTGGGTGTCAACAACCCCCTTCGTGTTAACCCGGCACACAAAGTACCGAGGAAAGGGAAGCAAGAAACGTATGGTTGATGGCCTTGGGGATCAGATCCGATCCGAGATGGGAAAAAGATATGGTCAAACACATAATCTGGAGAGAGTTACTGTAATCGACGCTCAGGAGAACGTCGGCAACACACTCTTCAAGCCACACGAATTTTTCAGGTGGCGCCGTCATGGCAGCAAGGGAAGCGATCAGGCATACAACCTGCGTCTCGAATTCAAAGAAGCGATCAGCGGTCCATTGACGCTAGGCTATGCGTCCCATTTCGGCTTGGGAATGTTTGCTCCGACAGGAGATACAGCCTCATGAAATACGCTCGATTTGAAGATTTCTTTCGCAAGGCGACGGAACACACGCCGTATTCATACCAAAAAGAATTGGCCAAGCCGGGAACTCACCATAGCATCGTAAGCGTCCCGACGGGTGCCGGAAAGACAGAGTCCGCCGTACTCTGCATGTGGCTGTGGAAGAGACTAAACGGCAAGAACGTTCCAAAAAGACTCGTGTACTGCCTTCCGATGAGGGTTCTTGCGGAGCAGACGCATGCCAAGGTGACCAGATGGATAAAGAATCTCGCCCTTGAAGAGCGCATATCAGTCGAATTGCTTATGGGGGGCAGCGATACGAGAATCGAGAGGATACTTCCACACAAGGAATGCGTAATAATCGGAACCCAGGACATGCTTGTTTCTGGCGCTCTCAACCGGGCATATGGCAGTAGCCCGGCCGTCTGGCCAATCGTATTTGGACTGCTTAACAACGACTGCATGTGGATCATGGACGAGATTCAAATTATGGAAAATGCGCTGCCCACATCCATACAGCTTGACAGCTTTCGACGTTCTATGGGCGCATTTGGCCCCCACAGCACGGTATGGATGTCGGCCACGGTAAACCCCGACTGGATCAAGACTGTGGACTTTAACGAAGGCGCGAGTACGTACAGGCTCAATCCTTCAAAGGTGGAAAAAGCCCTCAAGAAAAGGCATCATGCCCCAAAGAC
Source organism: Nitrososphaerota archaeon (assembly GCA_028820595.1). GTDB lineage: Archaea > Thermoproteota > Nitrososphaeria > Nitrososphaerales > Nitrosopumilaceae > Nitrosopumilus. Next base: position 12,791 of record JAPPIP010000018.1, read on the forward strand.
ACTGCACGAGGCGCCGTTCAAACTTAACAAAGAATACAGCAAGGAGGATGTGAAAAAAATAATGCGCCTCCACGTACAAGAAACCACTACTGCAATTATTGTCAACACGGTAAAGAGGGCGCAATCAATTTTTAAGATCCTGTCGCAAGATTATGACTGCACGCTGATTCACTCCAGATTTCGCGGGTTCGAGAGGCACTCCCTTAATGAGTGGCTCTCAAAATTTAAGGATCAACAGGATGATGGACGGGACCAAGTCATTATCTCGACACAGGTGATCGAGGCAGGAGTGGACATATCGGTCAGGACCATGATTACGGAGCTTGCGCCGTGGGCCAACATGATCCAGAGATTCGGGAGGTGCAACAGGTATGGCAGCCTCCACGATGCGAACGTTTTTTGGATAGACATGGATGATACGTCATTTCCACCGTACGAAAAAACTGATATGGACAAGGCAAGGCGCGAACTAAATAAGCTCTCGGGCAGATCTGTGTCTCCCGGGGATCTTCCAGAATTCAAGGATCAAAAAACGTTTGATGCCGTTTTGCGCCGGCGCGACATCATGGGGCTGTTTGACACAACACCAAACCTGTCCGGCGGTTATACTGACGTTTCCCAATTTGTGCGCAGTCTGGAGCAGCGGCTTGACGTTGGTGTGTTCTGGCGCAACCTTGGCGGAAGCACGTCGGGGCAGCCCCGACCCGAGCCAGAAGAGATATGCGACGTCCCAATACACGAGATGCACAGCTTTCTCAAGGGCAGAAAGGGGTGGGTCTGGAGCTATGCAAACGAGTCTTGGGAGCGGGCCTATTCCGGTGACATACTCCCGGGCCAAACGGTCATGCTGGACAGCACAGACTCGGGATACTCTAGTGTAACGGGCTGGGATCCATCACACACGGATCCGGTCGAGCCTGTGTTGGAGCCTGTCTCCATGCCAGAGTCACACTACAGCGACATGCGCTCTAAACTGGGTGCGTTCGTAACGCTTGAGGATCATACGCTGCACGTGCACGACGAGGCGCGCTCCATGCTCAAAAAAGAAACACACATGGAACGCAGCCTCAAGGAAGCCATCCTGATTGCCGCGAAATACCACGATGTCGGCAAGGCTCACCACGTTTTTCAGAATGCCGTACGGGGTAATGGTAACGGCAGTGACCCCCAAACCAAGCAGGTGTGGGCAAAAGGGCCGTCCCTGTCACGCTATGAGCGAACAGGATTTAGGCACGAAGTCGTAAGCATGCTGGCGTATCTTGGGCAACGCGACAGGCCCAAAAAAGAGCTCCGGAATCTAGCTGCATATCTGATACTCTCTCATCATGGCAAGGTCCGCCTCTCTCTTGGCATCCCCCGGTCCCGCTCTGACAGTAGCATGCGCAATGGCCACATGCTGGGTGTCTCACTTGGGGGCGAGACATTTCCAGAATTTGTCAGCAAGGAGGTATCTGTCGCCGAGACCGACATTGACATGTCCCTTGCAAGCATGGGCCGAGACCCTTCCGGAAGGCCGTCGTGGTCTGAGAGGACAATAAGGCTGCGAGACGAGCATGGCCCGTTTAGGCTTGGGTATATGGAGACGTTGCTCAGAAGGGCTGACTGGCTTGCAAGCGAAAAGGAAGGCAGGGGTGAATACAGGCGTGAATGAGCACGAGCTAAGCGGGTGCACAACGACTCCGATGTCAAACTATCTAAAGTCGCTGGGACTGGCCAGGATACTCTCAAGAAACGATCCCACACTTATGGCGTTCTGGAGAAATGACCGTCTTGTCATACAGTCGTCCATGACAAAGAATGAGATCTGTCAATACGTCCTGCGCGACTATGCCCCATCCCCGATAATAAGCCCGTGGAGCTACAACAAGTACCAAAAGACCCGGGATGCATTAAAGCCCAGATTGGACTCTGACGATGACCGGTACCGAATGTACAGGGACACGATATCTCGCCTGAAGCACACAGTGTTTGAAGATCTTAAGAGAAATACCGGCCTGAAAAAAATTGACAAGGCCTCAATAGACAAACACAAACTGCTCTTGCTCAAACTGTGCCGCAACATGCTGCCTGACGAGTACGTCTCGTGGCTAGACGTGGTATCGGTACTTGATAATACTGAAAAACCACGATTTGCACCCCTGCTTGGCTCTGGTGCAAACGATGGCAACTTTGACATGGCAGAGAATTTCGTAAAATGCCTGCTGCTTGTGCTGCAACCTGAAGCGCACCAGGAAAGATCTGAGAAGTGGCTGAAGGCTTCATTGTTTGGGGGAGTAGTTGGTTTGGAACGCATAAACACAGTGGGGCACAATCCGGACGGTAGCGGTGGTCCGAACTCTGGTGCGGGGTTTGAGGGCGAGTCAATGTCAAACCCGTGGGACTATGTGCTGTTAATGGAGGGCACTCTGCTGTTTGCAGGGGGCGTTTCAAAGCGCCTGTCAAACACAAGCGGCAAGGCAATGTTCCCATTTGCGGTAGGCGCATCCAATGTCGGGTATGCTACTGCCTCCATTGACGATACGGACGGAGGGCAGGAGCCCGCCTCCAAGGGGGAGCTGTGGCTGCCCGTGTGGGGCAGGCCTTCCACGTGCGCGGAGATCGAACAGGTGTTCCAAGAGGGCCGGATGCAGGTCGGCGGCCGTCCTGCCGCTACGGGTACCGAGGCCGCAAGATCCGTGATTACCATGGGCACAGAACGGGGCATGGACAAGTTTGAAAGGTTCGGTATACTGAAGAGAAAAGGAAAACAGTACCTCTTTGTCCATTCCGGTGCACTGCGTGTTGCAGACGAGCCTGCGGCGAGCCTGCTCGATGATCTGGACGACTGGTACGACTCTGCCGTCAAAAGCAAGAGCAAGAGCAAGTCACTTGAACAGATGATAAGGAGTTATGACGGAGCCGTCATGCGGTTCTGCACGACCCGCAAGCAGCGCGACATGCTCGAAATATTGGCATCCGTCGGCAAAATCGAGGCGCACCTAGCCATGATTTCCCCTGATTCCGTGCTGCTGCAACAGCTGTCTGATGAGTGGTTGCACGAATGTTATGATGGCTCTGCAGAGTTCAGACTGGCTGCATCAATTGCATCAATCCAGCCCTCACACAAAGTTGGAAGCGTAAGGACAAATCTTGAAAAGTCCGAGAGAAGCAACATCGGTGTATGGAAGCCCTCTAAGAATACAGTCTCTTGCGTCTGGAAGAACAACGACGACCTCATTAGAAACATGTCGCGTGTTCTGCAAAGACGCGGCGTTGAAGGACAAATCCAATCACTAAAAACAATACCAATTGAGGGGGCCATACCCACCCAGATCTCGGACATTGCACAATTTCTCGATGGAAACCTAAATTTCAAAAAAATTGGCAGTCTTGTGCTAGCACTTTCCTGCATAAAGATACGTCGTGGCATGGACTATCCATGGAAGCATGTCAGATTATCCAGAAACAACGATACTGCAATACCAGAGGCGTACGCGGTCATGAAGTTGGTCTGTCCCCCGCTGGAAAAAGACAGTGTCAGGTATGACCTGGCCATGCTCCAGCTGCTGTCGTCAGGGCGCGTGAGTGACGCATACGCAAAAGCTGCATACATGCTGCACTCGCACGGTTTTGCGCCTCACAGCTATGACGGAAGAACCAAACGCTCGCACGGTACTACCGTGTCGAACACCGTCAAAAATCACATACTGGCCTCGCTCCTCTTTCCGATATCAAACCAGACCAGAAACCTGCTGCTAAGGACCGTTACTAGCTATGAGCATGCAACCTGACAATCTCTGTATTGGTATCTGTATGGAGACATAAAACGTAGCGCGGTTGAGCTTGAAGGGATTATTGGACATAGTCCGTTATTTGAACAGCGTCGCATTCTCAATGATAAAAGGGTGGACAGCGCCTGTCCGGACATACGGAATAAAGTCTTGGGGACATGCAGTGGCAGCTGTCAAACACATGTTGTAGGAACGGCTAGGACCACTGATACGCCTGGCGGATGGCCATCTCCTTGGTATAGCGCTTTAGGTGTGTTTTTTCAATCAAAACACTGATCAGATAGATTTATAGATCAGATAAAAAAATAGAAACTCATGAAGAGAGCGAAACGCACGACGAGGGACCTCCAGCTCCGACAAAAACACTACGAAGCAGACGTAAAGTTCAGGATACTGCACCTGTTCGAGCGCGGGGACATGCCACCCGAAGGGGCGTGGCATATTCCGCACGCAGCGGGGGCGGTCAAACTCCCCGGCGTTCATCAGGTTCCCAGAGGCCCTGCGCAAAAAGTCCCCTAGGGCCGTCGTCCTGACGGGCGGGGCCACATGCCACGCCTCCAAGGCGGTCGGGAGGTGGCTGCAGAAGCATCCGGGAATAGTCCCAATCTGCCTTCCGGTGGGATCCCCGCACATGAGCTCGATTGAAAACCTGTGGGGGATGATGCACTCGTACCTGGCCCGCGTCGGATACGACACGTTTGAAAGGTTCATGCACCTCGCGCTCTATTTTTTGCGCCGTTGCGCGTCCGATCTCGACGTCCGGGGCAGGTTGGACTCGCGCCCGGATCCGGCCGCCGAGGCTCGAATCATGCGGACCAGAAAGCTGCTCGAATCATTTCAGTAAAAACAACTCATGCGCCGCAGACCTGTTCATCAGATGCAACAAAATACAATATTTTGGGGCATCCATGCCATTATTTTTTTGGCAAATAATAAAAATGACAAGTCAAGCAAGTTTACGTGACCCAAAATACGATATTTCGAGTTCGATGGGTAAAATAATTATTCATATTTGTATTCATATTAATTGAAAAACATATCTTAAATGCTATATATCAAAACAATGATCTTATAGTAAACTTACATATTAAATCACAAATCTTAACTCAATTTACTATAGCATGCAAGCCTTTCAACCGTAAACGCGCCGCCTGTGGCCAGCCTCGATGACAAAAATTATTATCGAGCCCTGTTGCAGGCCCATTATAATCCGGTAACTTCCAACGCGCATCCTGAAAAACGCAGAGTCTGACAGTCTACTGACCGCGGCATACGGGTTGCCCCTCGCCCCGACGACCGCATCCCTTATCATCCTGGCGTGTCTCTTGTCCAATTTTTTTAACTGCCTGACCGATCTTGACGACCACAGGACGTTCCAGGCCATCCTCACAGCCCTAGTTCGCTGTCCAGCTGCTCGGTGGTATACACGCGCCCCGCCTTGATGTCCCTTACGCCCTCCTCGATGCTCTTTATCGTCCGGGCGGAGAGCTCGTCGTCACGGTCACTTTTTTGCGCCAGTCTCCGGATCAGCTGATCAAACGTCTCGCCCGGATGCAGCTTCTGCCCCTCCAGGATCTCCTTGGTCTCCTTGCTCAGCTGAATGGTAGTCCTTGCCATGGCATGCCATGGCATGCCATGGTATAAAAGCCATGCACCCGGTTCTCTCCCAACCTCGGTGGATGGGCGCATGCGTGGACACGTCGAGGAAATCTGTGCAAAAAAGCCAAGCCGGCATCAAAGGCTACGTACCTTGACAAGGTGTCACGTCAGCAGGTATTGCGGGGACGGGACAAGGACGGCAGGGGGCGGGGACGGAGCTTTGGACACGTGTGCGACGGCTCGTATGTGGTGGCGCGTGTGCGCGTACGAGTCATCCGTCCGCCGCATCGCGCATTGCCGCATTCTGTATGGACGTGATCCGCCCGCCGCACTCTGAATGCCTGCCGGATCATAATTGGAACCTGTTTGAGAGGGCCGGGGACACCCCGTACTCGCTTGTAAACCCCGGCGGCGCCAGGTACCCCGTCTTTGGCGGGCCCTGCCCGCCGCAAGGCCCGGGGCCGCTGCCATGTAGGCCGCATGTACGGCGCGCGTCAGAATCAGGCGGCATGGCGTGTACCCCGCCCCCCCGGTTACGGTTCCGCCTGACGCAAACGGGGCGGCGTCGGTCCGTGGCTCCGTGTCGGACGACCCGGGGGGTACGCCTTCCTGGCGCTTGGGTTATATGGCTTGCCTGCATGTGATCATTGATAATACAATGAGACGGAGGCGACAGACGCCGGTACGGCCGACGGACGCCGGTACGGCCGGCGCGTACTACGGGATCGACCTGCTGATTCGCAGCGGCCGGTACGAGGAGGCGACACGGCGCTGCGACAAGATGCTAAGGGACAATCCCAACGACACCGTGGCGCGGGATTACAAGGACAGGGCACTGCGTGACGTTGCGCAGGCCACTGAAAAGCTAAGGCGGAGCGAGGAGGCCCTGAGGGACGACCCGGAGGATTTCAGCTGCATGGTGAACAAGGGGATGGCCCTGATGCAGCTCGGGCGCGTGGAGGAAGCGCTGGACCACATGGATGCCGTGCTGAGGGACGACCCGGATGACTGCGACGTGATGTACGCCAAGGCTGTCGGGCTTGCGCTGAACGGCAGGCTTGGCGAGGCGCGCGAGTGCCGCAAACTGCTGGACAGGACGTGCCCGGAGCACCTCTGCCCCGTGCCGCTCGACAATTTTTTGCGGCTTGGCGAGATGGCGAACATGGTAGAGCTCGCCGGGACGTGACCGCACGTAACGGCGGCCCCCCGCGGCCCCCCGCGGCCCCCCGCGGCCCCCCGCGGCCCCCCGCGGCCCCCGAGTCCCTGCAGGCTCTTGGCAGCTCGGTCGTGGAATCTGTCCGCGCCCCCGCGTTCCCGGTGCCGGCATCGTCTCCCCGCCCGTGACTGCCTTTTGTGTGAAAACTTCCGTCCGTCTGGTCCGGGCGCCCCGTGCCGGCATCGGTACCGGACGGGCCGCCAAAGCCCCGCAGGGATCTCCGGCCCCGCTGTCTCCTCCCCCCTCCTGCCAGTGCGGTCGCGCCGGCATCTGCACAGGCATCTGTCACGCGCGCTGTCCTGCCGCGCGGGGGCCGGCCCTGAGCAGCTTGTACAGCGCGTTGACAATGGCCGACGCGGCGGGGCTGCCGCCCTTCCTGCCTACATTGGTGATGTACGGTATGCCGTCTTGCTGGGCCAGCTCCGCCTTTGACTCTGCGGCGTCCACGAACCCGACCGGCACCCCCACTATGAGGGCGGGTTTTGCAGCGCCCTCCCTTGCCATCCTCAGCACCTCGCGCAGGGCAGTCGGCGCGTTGCCGATTGCCACTATGCCGCCGCTCATCTCGGGTGACACCGAGCGCATCGCCGCCTGCGACCTGGTAAGCGACTTTTCCTTTGCGGCCGCGGCCACGCCGGGATCGGATATCCTGCATATGATCTCGTTTCCAAAGTCCCTCGGGTTCTGCTTGTTGAGGCCCCCGATCACGCCGTTGACGTCCGTTATGATCGCGCGCCCGCCTCTGAGCGCGCCCATCCCGCCTTCGATGGCATCCTCGTGAAACAGCATGCGGTTTGCCCCCGCAAAGTCAAAGTCCGCCGTGGCGTGTATGACCCGCCTCACGACGGGCCACTCCGCGTCGTTGTACGCATGTCTGCCGCCGATCTCCTCGTCGATGATGCGCATGCTGGCATCCTCTATCGACTGGCCCGCCCTAACCTGCGACATGGTCCGCCGCCTCCACCTCTGCCGCCCTCTGCAGTATCAAGTCTATCATCCTCTCGTCGGCCCCGATGTGTCTGGTGATGTACGCGTTTCTTATCGACGACGACTCCAGGGCGGGCATCAGGTCGTTGTTGATGTCCGTCTTTACGTGCGCGCCCTCGTGCAGGAAGTAGTATACGATGACCAGCGCCTCCGGGCTGTCCGCCTCGCACCTTCTGATTCCCGCGGCTATGTCCGGCTGCTCTATCTCAAGCCAGCACCTGCTCACGTTGCGGTACCTCCCCCTGAGGCCGTTAACGATGTAGTCCATGGAGCGCCGCGCGTTGGGATCCACGCTGCCGTGCCCGATTATCATCACGTCCACCCTGTCGTCCGGCATGGCGGCGTTGTTCTCTTTCAGCGCGGCGGCCACCCTGCTCTGAACGATGTCGACCAGCGTGCCGTGCATGCTCATGGCCCTCGTTACGAGCAGCTTTATCCGCGTCTTGGACTGGTATGTCATGGCGTCCGCTACGGCGTTCTTGACCTTTTTCCCCGGGTACAGGAAGTACGGCACTATCGTAAGCGCGTCTATTGCGCCGGGCTTGAGGCACCTTGCCATGCCGTCCTCGATGTACGGCGGCTCCACCTCCAGAAAGCAGTATTCGGCAAACGCATAGTCCCCCTTTTTCATGACGCCCGTACATATGCTGTCAAGCTCCTCTGACGCCTCGCGCTCGCGGCTCCCCCTGTCGATCAGGAGCAGCCCGCGCCTCCTCCTGCCCTCCTCTTGTCCTGCAGTCATGTCTCCGACACCCTCCTCGATACGGCCACCGTCAAATCCGGCGGGAATTTCTGCTTTTGCACTACGAGCCTGCAGGAACCCGGGCCTCCGCCCGCCTTGATGCAGGCGGCCTCGGACACGCTCGGCGTGCCCTCGTACGCCCTTACCGTATCGGAGGGGTTCGGCACCGCGACCCCCGCCAGATCGTCCCGGCCGTACAGGTCAAGCGGCACCTGCAGTATGTCTGCGGCCTCCGCCAGCCCCGGCACGTCGGCCGGCTTTTTTATCGACGCCAGCCTGGCAACGCATTTTGCAGACAGGCCGTGCGCCTTGAGGGCCTCTGCAATGCCGCCGATGATGGTGTCCGGGGCGGTGTCGCGGTGCACCCCGACCCCGACTACCAGGGTGGGGGGCCTGTATATGACGCGGCTTGCAGTGGCGCCCGGTATGTCAGTCCTGTCCGATATTACGAGGTGCGCCCTCGCGTCTGACTTGTGCAGGGCGCCAAGCGTGTCGTATGTGGCGACGTTTGCAGGCAGTCTGCCGCCGCTGCCGCCGCTGCCGCCGCTGCCGCCGCGCCACCAGTCCGTCCTGCCCGCGTCCTGGTATACGCCTACCTTTTCCTCGTTTACCATGTGGGCGCTCACCGCCGTAACGTCCGAGTCGTCCTCTATCACCCAGTTGTAGTCGCGGCCTATCATGTCGACTGATATGGTGCCCTTTACGTCCGCCGCGGTGGTGATTACCGGCCGCGCGCCCAGCCTCCCTGCAATGTCGCGGGTCAGCTCGTTTGCGCCGCCGATGTGCCCCGACAGCACGCTTATGACAAAGTTTCTCATCTCGTCAATCACGATTACGGCCGGATCCGTCTTTTTGTCCTTGAGGTGGGGCGCAATCAGCCTGATCGTGGCGCCAAGCGAGAACAGGCACACCAGCCCGTCGCTTTGCGCAAACAGCCTGGATGCCACGGCGGACGTCTGCTCCGCATACCAGGTTATTCGCGCGCTGTTGCCATACGTGTCGGCAAACTTGCCGGGGGCGTACACCTCCCATCCGGGGAACGCGTCCAGTATGTCCAGCCCGGTCCTGATGCCGTCCTTGGTTATCGCCAGTACGGCCACCTTCTCCATGCGCAGCCTTTGGCCTGTTTTGTAAAATACCTTGCCATCGTGCAGGCGCGACGGGCGCGCAGAGCTGCCACGCAGTCAGTCGTATCCGCCCGGGCGCTCCACCTTGTGAAATATCGAATACGACGTGATTGGGACCTCTCCCTGGCCGTCCTTCTTGTACAGCGTGACGGTATACACGCCGGGCAGATCCGCCAGATCCCCCACGTCCGCCCTTAGGTCAAACCTCCCGTTCTCAAAGCCCCCCCATTCTTCTGCGACTATGATGGGCACCTTGAGCTCGGCCGTGCCTTCCAGCGAGGCATCCCTGGCGGACTCTTGCAGGCGCAGGGCCTCTTGGGGGGACTCCGGGGCCGGGACGTCGCGCGGTATCTCGTACGGGTCCGGGCACGTGCCGCTGCCATGCGTGGTGCCAAACCCGTCGTACCTCCAGCCGGGCTCGGGAGGCGCGACGATCAGGGACACCGCCGCGCCGTAGGTGTAACAGTAGGTTCGCGCGACCTGGCCCTGCGTAAGGCTGTGCGGGGCAGGATCATACGTAAGCGACATGCTGTCGCCGAACTGGATCTGGGCCGTCACTGCGGCTGCAAACGACAGCACGCCGTTTTCGTCAATTGCCGGTTCTGCCTCAAACGACAGCGCGTCCTCGTACTCAAAGTGCTGCACTACGATGTCGTTGCGCCAGTCGCTTGCGATGCCTATGTTTACGGTTGCGTGGTGCGGATCAAGGATGTTGCTCCGATGGCCCGGACTCTGCATTAGCCCGTTCATGGCATCCGGTACCGTAGCGGCGGGCGACTCGAGCATGTAGGACTCGCCCACGCAATAGTTCAGGCCGAATATGTTCTCCGCGTTGTACTGGTCCCCTCCTGCCAGCGTATGGCGCATGTACGGCTTGAGGCCGTCAAGCCCCCAGTGTGAGGAGCTGCAGCCGGCAAGCATGTTCTCCGCATGAGCCTGGGCCGCGCCGTTGCTTCCCGGCGCAACGGGCTCCAGCCCCGCCCTGTCGCGTTCGGCGTTTATCATGTCGAGCATGGACGCCCTTGCCCCTGCGAGCTCCTCCTCGGAGGGCGGTTCCTGGTATTTTGATCCTGCCTCATGCGTGCCGGAGCCTGTGGATTTCCTCAGGTCCGCGCCTGCCTGCCCTGGCTTTGCGCCTGCCTGTTCCGCCGCCTCCTCTGCAGCGGTGATGGCAGGTTCTGGGAACGGCGGCGGCCCGGGCGCCTGCACCGGCGTCTTCGCGGCGTCCCCCGCGCCCGCATTCGGCCAGGCGCCTCCGTCGTATGAAGCCGGTCCCGCGAGCAGCAGGAACGCGGCAGCGGCGGCGGCGGCAGCAGCGATCCCGAGCGTGACGATTGCAGCCCTCCTGCCGCCGGCCCCGCCCCTTCTGCCGCGCGACTTCCAACGGCGGCCGCCGTTTCGGCCGTAATTCGAACGGTTCCCGCCGCCGTGCCGCCTGTATCCCACGCACTGGAATCGCGTCTCAAAAATTAATAATTTGCGAACAGGCAGGATGCGTCTTGCGCTTCGGCTGGCGTGCCCGTCTGGGCGCGCGCTTGCAAACCAACCGGCGGCCGGCGTCGTGGTCTGAATCCGGATGCGGCCGGCCGCGGATTCAAAAACCAGTCACTTACGCCCCGGCCCTTGCAAGCACACTGCCGTCGAACCCAAACAGTACGACCTCGATTGCGACGTCGTCATTTTTCGCGTGGTTCTTCATGTGCCTGTGTACCTCGGCGCACAGCGTCTCAAAGAACCTGGGCGCGCACTCCGCACCCGATATGATTTCAGAGACGTGCCTTGCGGTGTTCGCCTTGGTGACGGCGCGCACGACGTCGTCGGGCGCGCCCGCGCCCGCCGCCAGGCCCGCGAGGAACTTCATGTCCACCTTGGAGCCCTTTACGTGGGTCTGTTTTACGCCGGCTGCCATCTTTGCAAGCTTGCCTACGAACCCCACCACGTACACCTTTTGAAAGTGCGCAGAGCGCTTTGCGGACTCGCGGACGGAATACCCCGCAAAGTCCCCCATCTGCACAAAGCAGTGGTCGGGCAGGGCAGGCGCTTCTTCTTCTTCTTCTTGTTTGGCGCCACCGCCGCCTCCGCGCGCAATCGCGTTCCTTGCAAACTCCTCGCTCCTGCCGCCGGTCGTCAGCACGATGACGTTTTCGCCCATGGCGGCCGCCACGTCCAAGTTCTGCCTGATGGCGGCCGCGTACGACGCCGTCGAGAACGGTATTACGATCCCGCTCGTGCCCAGTATGGATATGCCGCCTATTATGCCCAGCCTGGGGTTGTCGGTCCTTGGTGCGAGTTCCCTCCCCCTGGGGACCGATATGACCGCCCTGATGCCGCGGCTCTCCCAGAACGGGGATGCGGCCTCCTCCCGGAGGTTCTGGACTATCATCCTCTTTGGCACGGGGTTTATCGCCGGCTTGCCTATCTCCAGCCCCAGCCCGGGCTTTGTCACCACACCGACGCCCTCGCCGCCGCCGATCTCTATCTCGCCCGGCCTGCCGGTCACGTGCAGGTCCACCACGATGTCCGCGCCGTGCGTCACGTCGGGGTCGTCCCCGCCGTCCTTCGTTATCACGCATCTGGCGCGGTCGTCCCCGGTCCTCGTGCACTCCTTGATCGGGATGATTATCGTGTCGCCCCTGGGTATGGTGATCTCCATGCTGCCTGCCGCGCAGTCCCCCGTGACTACCGCCCTCAGGGCGGCCCTCGCACCTGCCGCGGCGCAGCTTCCTGTGGTGTATCCGGTCCTCTGCTTTTGGGCGTCCCCCCCCTGGCTCATACGTGGACAGCACGTGAACGTATTATTTTCTGTTTACCGTGTGTGCGTGGGGCGGCCGTTGGCGGCACGCCACACGCCGCACGCCACACGCCGCACGCTTAAAATTTGCACGCGCGCCACGCGCGCCACATGGCGGCAAGGAAGATCGCGATCATGGGCGCCGGCGGCTACATCGGGCGCAACCTGCGGCGCGTCGCGTCGGAGCTGTACGGCGAGGTGGAGGTGGCCGTACTGTCCCGGGACGACATCATCCCGTTTTACTTCGGCGACGCCGCGGCCGACCGCGGCCCGCGCCGGGACGACAACGAGGACCTGTGGGCCGCAGTAGATATCATACGGGGCTCCGACGCGCTGGTAAACCTGGCGGGGTCGGGCCGCCAGTCGGCCATGTCGCAGTTTTCAGACTCCATAGAGACCCCCGCGTCCATCGCCGCGTTCCTGTGCAGGCACGCCGGCATACCCCGCATCGTATACCTGAGCGGTCTGGGGGCCTCCGCGCGCTCGCCGGTCGCGTACCTGGCGTCAAAGTACAGGGCGGAGATTTCGGTGGGCAGGTCCGGTCTGGACTATGTGATATTCCGCCCCTCCTACGTGGTGGGGCGCGGGGACCACCTTGTGTCGTACGTGCTGTCCTGCGCCGGGGGGACCGGCGTCCGGCCCGGGTCCGCCGACGTCTACGAGTGCTATGCAAAAATGCAGCCCGTACACGTCGACGACGCCGCGGCCGCAATCCTGTGGGGCGCCCTCGAGGCGCCGCCCGCCCGCATGACCCTTGACCTGGTGGGCCCCGACCGCGTCCCGTTCTACGACTACATGTCCATGGTGTCGCGCATATGCCGCGTCCCGCTGAACCCGATCACGATGGAGCAGGCTTATGCGCAGGCCCTCGGGGATCCGGAGCACGCAGCGTTCGGGGTGGACGACCTTGGGATCATAACCGGCGGGTACACGGCAAACCCCCGGAGGCTTGTGCGCGCAACCGGGATCTCGCCGCGTTCGGTGGTGTCGATACTAGAGGCCGGCCGCCTTCCTTAGCGCCCCTGCCCTGTCCGTCCTCTCCCACGTGAACTCGGGCTCGTCCCCCCTGCCGAAGTGGCCGTACGCGGCCGTCCTCCTGTATATGGGCCTCTTCAGGTTCAGCTGCGATATTATGGCGGCCGGGCGCATCTCAAAGTTCTCCCTTATTATGCCGGTTATGCGCTCGTCGGACACCTTTCCTGTCCCGAACGTGTTGACGTAGAGCGACACGGGCTCGGCCACGCCTATCGCGTACGCCAGCTGCACCTCGCACCTGTCCGCGATGCCGGCGGCCACGACGTTCTTTGCGATGTACCTGCACATGTAGCAGGCCGACCTGTCGACCTTTGAGGGGTCCTTGCCGGAGAACGCGCCGCCGCCGTGCCTCCCGAATCCGCCGTACGTGTCCACTATAATCTTGCGCCCGGTCAGGCCCGTGTCGCCGTGCGGCCCTCCGATCTCAAACCTGCCGGTCGGGTTGACGTGCACCCTGATGCCGTCGTCCCACATGTCCCCCAGGACGGGCCTGATGACGCGGGATATGATCCCCTCCCTGATGTCCTGCTGGCTCACGTCGGGCGCATGCTGCGTTGATATGACCACCGCCGTTATCCCCGCGGGACTGCCGCCCTCGTACCTCACGGACACCTGGGACTTGCCGTCGGGCCTGACCCACGGCAGCGTGCCGTCCCTCCTGACCTGGGAGAGCATCCTGGTCAGCTTGTGAGAGAGCAGGATGGGCATGGGCATCATCTCGGGCGTCTCGTTTGTGGCGTACCCGAACATTATTCCCTGGTCGCCTGCGCCCTGCTCCCCTCCCTCCTTTTCGTCCACGCCGCGGCTGATGTCGGGGCTCTGGGAGTGGAGCATCAGCCTCACCTCGCACGTGTCGGCGTCGAACTTTAGGTCCGCGTCGTCGTATCCTATCTCCCTGATTACAGTCCTTGCCAGCCTCTCCTGCGCGGGCTTGTCGAGTGCCGCCTTTGACGTGACCTCCCCGGATACCATGACAAAGTCCGTGGTTACGAGAGCCTCTATCGCGACCCGGGAGTCTGGGTCCTGCCTCAGGTACTCGTCCAGAAACGCGTCGGAGACGTTGTCGCATATCTTGTCCGGATGCCCCTCGGTTACCGACTCGGACGTAAACAGAAAGTTCTCGCTGTCGGACATCATGCCGCGCCCCGTCTTGCCGCCGTTGTTGCTATTATTATTATAATCATCATCATCGTCATCATCATGACAATCAGAGTTCGTTTTCCATCTTTATGAACAGGACGTTGTTTCCCCTCACGATGACCCTGCCGTAGTTTGCTATCGTCTTGCCGCCGTGGCGCTCTTCTGCGTCGGTCATTATGAGGTTCATGTACGCGTCGATGTTGCTCATCTTTCCCTTGTATTCGACCTCGTTCTTGAGCCGGACCGTAACCAGCCTCCTCGTGCTCTTCTGCAGGGCCGTAAGGGGGCGTTTTGCCGCGCTTGCTTGGGACAATGTATATCGATCTGGGCACCGGCGTCTTGAATAAAAGCCTTATGTGCTGCGCCGCGCCTGTCTGCGCATGGAGCGCCGGCCCGACTCGCCTGCCGGCCCCGGTTCCGGCGCCTCGGCCGCTGCCGCCCCGGGCAATGCTCGGCGCGTCCCGGTCGGCATCGATGCAGTCGACGGCATGCTGGGCGGCGGCATCCCGCCGGGCATCATAGTGGACGTGTTTGGCGGCCACGGCACGGGCAAGACCCAGATTATGATGCAGGCGGCGGCCAGGTTTGCCGCGCGCGGCAAGAGAGTCCTGTTCGTGGACACGGCAGGCACGTTCCGGCCCGAGCGCGTGCTCCAGATGGCGGGCGCCCCGGCGAGTCGCGAGGCCGTATTCGGCATGATATCTGTCGCCAGGGTCCAGAGCGTGGCCGAGCAGGAGGGCGTGGCTGCAAGGCTGCTGCAGCAGCCGCAGCACGGGCCCGCCGCGGGGTTTGACCTCGTTGTAGTTGACAGCCTGACTGACCTGTTCTCCTACGAGTACAGCAGGTACGGGAGCCTGCGCGAGCGCAACAGGCTGTTCTTCGGGTACATGCGGAGCCTCGCCCGCCTCGCCGTGCACCGCGGCGTGACCATAATGACGTCAAACGTCGTGAGGGCGTCGGGCGACGCCGAGGTGGAGAACATGGCCGCCGAGGTCGACATGTTTGCGCACGTCCGGATACGCCTGGCCCGGGGGGAGTCGGGTTCTGCTGCTGCCGCCGCCACGGGCGCGGCCGGCAAGGTACTCTACGGGCACGCGTCGTGCGTCATGCTGGACTCCCCGCGCCGTAACGGAGACGGTGGCCGCGACGGCCGCCGCAACAATCGTGACGATAATTACAACGGCAGCAACGACGGCGGCGCCCGCGCCGACAATTGTGGGCCGGCGCACTATCATAAAGGAAGCGGCGGCGGCGAAGACTACGGCGTAACATTCTCATACAGGATCGAATCCGGCGGCATCGCGACGTTCAATTGTGATTCTGATCCAAGCCGCAGCGGCATCAACCTGCCATGATTACGCGACAGTGGCAGTAGCAGCGGCAAGAGGAAACGGCAGCTTGACTACGCAGTGGTTCCCGCCATCGCCACCTGCCGCACCGTTACCCTGCCGATCACCATATGTAGCAGTCATTTCGCCGCAGGGCATATCTTGTTGTACGGGCACCACTTGCAGTGGAAGCCGGGAGCGGGATCAAACTGCTCGTCGATTATGCGACTGCCGCAGTCCTTCACGATGTCGAGTCCCTCCTCTAGCGACTCCTCCGTCACCGCGTACTCCCTTGTCTTGTTGTCCTTTGCCGGATACACCATCGAGACTTTGGCAGGCAGCGAGCCGTACTTCTCCCTCACTGCGTGCGCGTAGATGTTGGCTTGGGGCGACACCCTGAGCTTGTCATGGGTGATTATGGTGCGTCCCGTCTTAAAGTCCACCACCTCGTACTCGCCGTCCGGGTTCCTGTCCAATCTGTCGATCTTTCCCTTGTATCTTATGTCATCTATGGCCAGTCTGAACTCCACTTCCACATCGACGGGCGTGTTGGGTGATGCCTCGTCCCACGTGGCGTAATTGCTTATGATATCCTCAAGGGAGGACGAGGCCTCTGCATACTCCGCCGCGTCATATTCGCTCCTGCTTAGGCTCAGCTCCTCGGCCGCCAACCTTGTGGCTTCTGCGACGTCTTGGTCGCGCCCTGACGCTCTCTCGCCTCCCAGCCGCTCCATCGCTGCGTGGATCACGGTGCCCTTTCTCATGGCCATGGACAATCTGCTGGGTATGCGCAGTATGCGGTTGTACTTGAACTTCAGCGGGCACACTTGGTACTCTTCGATGCCGGAGGCCGACAGAGTTAGTGTCTCCTTGCGCACGAGCCGGCCCTCTGGCTTGCCGGCCACGGGCGGATCGCCGTCCATTGCGGCAGCGATGGCCGCGGCGGCCTCGTCCATGCCATCCTTCAGGGTGGACATGGCTCCGGAATCCCCTCTGCCGCCAGACTCTTGGTGCTCATGCGTGATCTTGGCCAAGTTTACCGTGCCGAGAACGGCCGCGACGGGGCGCGACTCGCGGACTGCCTTGCACACATCCTCCTGTATTCGTGACTTTTCCGCGTCAAGTGCGCTCTGGACGGCCGACACACTCGCCTTAGCCTTCTCGTACTCCACAGTCAACACGCTCGGGTTTGACTCATACTTCGTGTCCTTCAGGAACCTTGATGGCTCTCTCTCCTTACGGCTGTCCCCGGCTAGCTTAGGATACGACAGGTACAGCCTGTCCTTGGCCCTGGTCATCGCCACGTACAGCAAGTTCCGCTGCTCCCAGAAGTGCAAATCGGAATCATCTGAGCGGCCACTGCCCTTGAGCAGCGCCTTTGGGATCTCAAAGTCGTCCGTCCTCGGCTTGCCGGGCATGCTGTCGTCGCGCAGTCCGGTCACAAACACCGTGTCAAATTCCTTTCCTTTGCTCTTGTGGATGGTCAGCACGCTGACCGCGCCGGCCGCGGGCTCGTCGTACTCCGCCCCGGTATCGATCGCGTCGGGGTTCTCGGCCAGCTCCACATACTCCACAAAGTCCGAGAGCCGCCTGCCGTAGTAGTGGCGCTCGTATTCCTCTGCCACGTCGTACAGCTTGTTGAGGACTGCCAAGTTCCAGGCCGCGTCTTCGTCACCGTCCGGCGCGTTGGCGTTCTTCTTGTAGGCATCCGTGTACTCCATCATTATGCGGTACAGCGTGCCGAGCAGGCCAATCTTCCTAGACTCGTCGCACATGCTCTTCAACTGGCGCGCAATCTCGCCTGCCTCCGCCTCTTGATCCAAGCCCGGATATCCCATCAGTGTCGCGTATACGCCGTCGTCAGGCGTGCCGTTGTCAGACGCGAGCCTCGCGGCCTTCCTGTTTATGGCCTGTATGTTGTACTCCCGTATGCCGCGCCTGCTGAGCACCAGCGATATAGAGTCGCCGGCCGTCTCAGGCGAGGCGGCTATCCGGAGCAGGGCCATTATCTCGGCCACCAGTGGGTTGCGCATGAGATTGCCCGTGCCCACCAGTGCCGCCGGAATGCCGCTTGCCCTAAGGGCGCGGGCAAACGCCTGGCAGGAGCGGTTGGTCCTGCACAGCACGGCGACCTTCCCGTGGGGAACGCCGAGGTCCGGTATGGTCTTGGCCACAAACTCGTACTCTGACTCTTCGTCGGTTGTAGCCGCCACCACCACCCGCTCGCCGGCCGGCCGCTTGGAGACCAGCGGTTTAGTGTCTCGTCCACTCTCCGCGCTCAGGAGGCCTACGGACAGCTTGGATATGTTTCCCGAGCACCTGTAGTTTTGGCCCAGCGTGACGCTTTTGTGGCCGGGATACGCATCGCGGAACTCGTCGAATATCCCGCCAAAGGCACCCTGAAAGCCCATTATGGACTGGTCGTCGTCCCCGACCGCGGTGATGTTTCCGTGGCCCGCCAGCAGCACGGCCAGCCTGAACTGCGCATAGTTGTTGTCCTGAAATTCGTCGACCAGAACATGCTGGTACTGCTTCCGGTACGTCTCAAGCACGCGCGCGTCGCGCTCAAACAGATCCACCGTCATGGCCACCATGTCGTCGTAGTCGATCAGGTTGTGGCTGTTCTTGTACGAGTCGTACGCACGGTATACTTTTACAAGCTCTCCCAGTCTGGCGAGCGACTCGTCGTCGGGAGCCGCGGCAAGGCCGTTCCTTGCATGCCGTTCGAGGTCGTCGGCCGAAACCAGCTCCCTCTTTGCCAGCCTGACCGCTTTGAGCATCGAGGTGAGCTTGTCGATCGGGCTCTTCTCTAGATTGACTATGTTCGGGTCTATACCGAACGCGTTCATGTTCCTAAAGCACCACGCGAGCCTAGGCAGTCCGCCGAACACCACTGTACTCTCGCTCGTGCCGGTCTTGATCCGGTTGTCCTTTAGGATTTCAAGGCAGAGCGAGTGGATGGTGCCCACCCAGACCTCCCCCGTGCCGGGCCCCAGCCTCCGGCGCATCTCGTCGGCGGCCCTCTCGGTAAAGGTCATGCACAGTATGGATTCGGGGGGTATGCCGTCGGCCACTAGCCGGTTGACCTTTTCTATGATGACGTGGGTCTTGCCGGATCCGGGGCCGGCCCTTATCAGAAGCTGGCCCTCGGAGTGCGACACGGCCGTCCGCTGCTCCTCATTGAGTCCCATGAGGCCTGGGGAAACACGGAGGCTATTTAACAGTCATGACACCCAGCAGTCAATGCAAACGCGACTGGAACAAGTCCGCTACTAGGTTTGGCAACGGCCTCGGTTCGAGGGTGAGACTGGCAAGAAGACTAAAGTGCCCCTGTAAACTCATCCTTTGAAATCTTTGCAAGCGCCAAAATTGAAGAAAGGGTTCCCGGTTTGACGTCCCTGTGCAATGGCACGACTGTAACAATCTTTTCATTATCATCTGCAAACTTGTGCAGGACCACATGGCTGCCGGTCTGCCGGGCAACTTGGAAGGAGAATTTTTTGACAAGGATTTTTACGAGTGTAATTCCGGACAGTCTAGGGAATTTCGACATTTATGGCACCGTCTGGGTTCCCGTTGGCCAGAAATTCTCTTGCATCCGGTTTTTCCTCAAGATAGAGACTTACGGCCTCCTTGATGTTGGATACCGCTTCTTCCATTGTATCGCCCTGTGTGGTGACTCCTGTGGACACCTCCTTTATCACATACGTGTCCTCCTCTTTCCAAAACACAGTATGCATCTTCATCAAGATCATGCGAGACTGTTCAAATTTTAATCTTTATCTGACAACCGCGCACACCCTCGGGTCGATTCGAGATTCACGTCTGGATGCGCTCTGAGTTTTGAAATTCTAGGCACCATGCCCCAATCGACCTGAGGGTGTACACAGCCGCGACAGCAGCAGGTCGAGCGTGGGGTCTGCTTTTTTGATCGTCTGGGCGGGGCTGGTGCCGGATTGCGGTAATTCGCCCAAAAACAACGTCCGGACCCGGGCAGTTGTTTGCAGAGTGTGCCATTCGCACTTGTGTTTCATCGTAATCTTTGAATTTGGCGCCAACCTCCCCCGCGCGCGTGCAGGAAATTTATAGCCGCCGTCCGGCCCCATGGCCATGAGACTGGAGGACAGGTTCAAGGGCAAGTGGGTCGTAAAGCCCGCCAAGTCCATGGTAGGGCAGTTGGGCAGGTACTACGGATACCGGACCGGGGACCACGACGGCGTGCTCGACGGCCGCGTAAAGGCGTACATATTCGGCACCGTCATGTATGCGCTCGTGAACGTGGACCACGCCGAGCGCCAGGTGCTGGTGCGGCAGACTGGCAGGCACCAGATAAAGACTGAGTGCGACTGCGAGATGCAGATGTACTCGTTTGGTGAAACACCATGCGTCCATGCGGCCGCGGCGCTGCAGTATTATGAGCGCGAACGTGACGTTGTGCCCCTTTGAGGACTGGAGCGCCAGGTTGTACTGCTCCTTGACGTACTTTGACATGGCGTTGTACAGCGCCCTCTCCTTTGCGGAGAGCCGCACGTCGGGCGTCTCGACGCTCCTGGGCATGAACAGCGGCATGTTCTCAAAGTCCCGCATGTCCTCCTTTGCCCGCCTCAGGAACAGCGGGTTGTCCCCCCTCCTTATCGACGACTCTATCATGCCCTCGCCTGCAAGGTAGCCCGGCTCGAGCAGGTCCAGGAGCAGCTGGAAGTTCTTGGTGTCGCCCTTGTGGGGCGTGGCGGTCAGGAACAGCAGGTGCTCCGTGTTGGCCGAGAGCACCTCCCCGAGCCTGTAGCGGCGCGTCTTCGAGGTGGAGTTGCCCTGCGAGTAGGCGCTCATCTTGTGGGCCTCGTCGACTATGGCCATGTCAAAGCGCCCGGCCCTGCGGAGGGAGTCGGCTATGTCCTCGCGCTTTGCAAAGTCGATGGACGTGATCAGGTGGTCCCCCCTCCAGGCGTCCCCCCTCCCGTTGGCCTCAAAGTACGCGCGGTCCACCACCTCGAAGCCGTCGTCGAACTTGTCCTGCATCTCCCACCTCCACTGCTCCCTGAGCTGGCCCGGGACCACTATGAGGACGCGCTTCCTCCCCTCCCTGAGCTCGAGCTCCTTTATTATCAGGCCCGCCATTATCGTCTTCCCGGCCCCCGGGTCGTGCGCCAGCATGAACCGGATCCTGGACTTTTTGAGGACGTGCCCGTACACGGCCTCTATCTGGTGGGGCAGGGGGTCCACCCTCGAGACGCTCATCCCCAGCACCGGGTCGTACTCGAACGCGTACCAGAACCTCTTGGCCTCCAGCGCCAGAAAGGCCTGCTCCGTGTTCCTTAGCGTATGATCATACTTTGCAGAACGCACGATCTGTCTGGGCCCGCCTTGGGTAATATACCCTCTCGTTTGGTGGTCGGCAACCGCCCGACCCCCCTCTGGTTGCAATTACGCCGCCCGGCTTAAGATTTTTAACGGTAGGCACGGCCTGCACGGCATGGCGGACATATTCGATTACATCCCGATCATCTGCACCATACTGTTTGCCGCCGGGATAGTGGGGGCAATCCTATATGAGCGGGCGCGCTCCAGTCCCGTTGATGACTCGGCGGGAAGGAGGGGCAGAAAAGCAGCACCGGCGGCGGCAGCAGCAGCCGACACCGCCGCCGCGCCCCCCGCGGGGACCGGGGCGGGGAAGGCGGCAGACGCCGGGGGCGCAGCAGAAACCACCACCACCACCACCACCACCACGACAGCAACCACCACCACCGGCAAGCAAAAAGCGCCAAGGACATCCAGGGCAAGAAGAAGATCGCGCCGCCATTCTTGAAAGGACGTTTGCAGAGTTCGGGTTCGAGAGCCTGACTGAGATCCAGTCAAAGGCCTCGCCCGTAATACTGCAAAAGCGCGACTGCCTGGCAGTAGCGCCCACCGGCTCCGGCAAGACGGAGTGCTCGATAATACCGATATTCTCCATCCTCGGATCCGAGAATTCAGGCAGCGGCGGCCGCGGGGGCATCCGCGCCCTGTACATAACCCCGCTGCGGGCGCTCAACCGCGACGTGTTCCGGCGCATCTCGAGGTACGCGGAGCTCTGCGGGCTTGAGATCGGCGTCAGGCACGGGGACACCCCGCAGGGCCGCCGGAGAAAGATGGCCGAGAACCCCCCGGACGTCATGATCACCACGCCGGAGACGCTGGTCGTGCTGCTGAGCCAGGAGAAGATGCTCGCCGCCCTTGCCAGCCTGGAGTGGGTCGTGATAGACGAGGTGCACGAGCTGCTTGCAAGCGAGCGGGGCTCGCAGCTCTCGCTTAGCCTGGAGAGGCTCGAGCTCAACTCCAAGAGGCCCCTCACCCGCATCGGGCTCTCGGCCACGGTGGGAAACGTGTCGGACGCGGCAAAGTTCGTCTCCGGCGCGCGGCGGCGCTGCCGCATCGTACGGGACAGGTCGCTGAGAAAGTACGACGTTGACATCGAGTACGTGGAGGGCACCATATCGGACGCGGCCCGCGCCATACACGCGAAAATTGCGCAGTCCGGGCTGGACTCGCCCGTCCTGCTGTTTGCAAACACGCGCGGCGAGGCGGAGTTCCTGGCGTCCGTGCTAAAGGAGATCGGCAAGACGCCCGTCGAGCTGCACCACGGCTCCCTCTCCAAGTCAGCCAGGGAGGAGACCGAGCAGCTGCTCCGCGAGGGGGGCGGCCTCCGCATCATAGCGTGCACGTCGTCGCTTGAGCTGGGAATCGACGTCGGCTCAGTCGAGCTGGTGGTGCACTACGGCTCCCCCCGGCAGGTCTCAAAGTTCGTCCAGCGGATAGGCCGCAGCAGGCACGTGCGCGGCGCGTCGGCGCGGGGCCTGATAATCACGAACAGCGCGGACGACGAGCTGGAGGCGCGCGCCATAATGGAGCGCGTCGGCGCGGGGTCGATAGAGCAGCAGCGGATACACGCGGCCCCGCTCGACGTCCTGGCCCACCACATGGTGGGGCTCTCCATGCAGGCGGGCCCCCGCGGGATCAGGGTGGACGCCGCGCTCGACGTGGTAAGGCGGGCCTATCCGTACCGCGACATTACGATTGATGAGTTCTCGCAGGTCCTCGAGCAGCTGGACGCGAGCCGCCTGATCACATATGACCGGGACGGCATGACGTTTGAAAAGTCGGGCCGGTACATGCGCTACCACTACGAGAACCTGTCGACCATCCCGGACATGCTGAGGTTCAAGGTGTTTGACAGCACGAACCGCCGCATAATAGGGACGCTCGACCAGAGGTTCGTGGGGGACCACGGCGAGCAGGGCAACATCTTCGTGCTCAGGGGCTCGCAGTGGCGCATCCTCAACGTGGATGAAAAGTCGTTTGCGGTGAACGTGGAGCCCCTGCGGTCAGGCGGCGGCGACCCCGCCACAAGGACCGTCCCGTACTGGGAGGGCGAGAGCATCCCGGTGGACTACGAGACGGCCCGCAGGGTCGGCCTGCTCCGCGGCATGATCCGGAGTGGCAGGATGGAGGTCCAGAACAAGGTGATGGGGGGGCTGACCTTCGAGGTGGCCGCGTCAGGGGACGGTGGCGGTGATCGCGGCAGTAACGGTGATGGCGGTAAAAACGGAAGCAAAAACGGCAAAACCGCCGCCGCCCCTCCAGACATCATACCGGTCGAGTCGCAGCGCTCGCGCGGGGTAATAGTGCTGCACGGGTGCTTTGGCAGCAGTATAAACGCGACTCTCTCCACGCTGCTCTCCTCCATGCTCTCCGGCCTCACGGGCTCCAGAATAGACTCGCGCTCTGACGGGTACCGGATAGTCCTGTCGTCCTCGTCGGCCCGCATATCCGAGCCGCTGCTCCTGCGGGTCCTCGGCGACAGGTACGACGATCTGGCCGGAATGGTCGGCTCCTCGCTTGCGGGCACGCACAACGTCAACTGGCGCGTCTGGTGCGTGGCAAAGAGGTTCGGCGTGCTGGGCCGCGACGCCGTCTACGAGTCAAGGTCGGCCCGCTTTCTGTACGAGCGCCACGCCGGCACGCCCGTCGTAAGGGAGGCGCTCAGGGAGCTGTTCCACGACAAGTACGACCTTGACGGGTGCCGGTCCGTCCTCGAGGGCGTGCGCAGCGGCCGCATACGGGTGTCGTGGACCGAGGTGGACGGGTTCTCGGGGCTGGCGGCGCCCATCCTGGACCACACCGCCAGGTACTACTCGTCTCCCGCCGCGCTCGACCGCGGCATAATCGAGCTGGTAAAGGCCAGGCTGGCAAAGACAAAGCACCGCATAGTCTGCGTCCGCTGCGGCAGGTGGGAGCGGCTGGTCGAGACGCGCGACGTGGTGGGGCCGCTCGCGTGCCCGCACTGCAGGGGCAGGCAGGTAGCGGTGACGTTCCATTCAGATACGGACCTGCCCGGCATAGTGCGCAAGAGGGTCGCGGGCCAGAGGGTTACGGCCGAGGAGAAGCGAAAGTTTGAGCGCGCATGGAAGGTCGCGTCGCTGATAGAGTCGTTTGGGCCCACCGCCGTCACGGTGATGTCCGGGTACGGGGTGGGCGCCGACACGGCCGCGCGCATACTGCGCAACATGATAGGCGGCGACGAGGACAACCTCATAAAGCAGATCTACGAGGCCGAGAGGCAGTATGTCGTGACGCGCGGGTTCTGGGACTAGAATGCGCGTGAGGCGGGGCCACCGAACCCGGGAATTACATACGTTAGTCCACTTTGGGCAGGTGTGGACAATCCCGCCGCGCCCCCGGTAGTTTGAAGTGTGGGTTTTTGACGAATTCGCGTCGATGATGTTACAATTCTGACCAAACTTCGTATCATGATCAGTATTTTGCATACTATGATCCCCGGCTGTGGAAAATCTCGATTTTGTGCGTTGTTGTCCGGGCGACGCCCCGCGCGTGCCGGCGCGCGGTACAGAATGAACAGATCTATGTTGCGGTGTCCGTACCCGCCCAGCGGTTATGAGAAAAGGCGGGCAGGAATGCCGCAAAAAAGAGATCGGCGCAAGGGTGCTTAATACCTTGTCAAGGGTGCCGGACGGCAACGTGGAGTTCTCACGGGACCCGAGGGCGGCATACGGAAGGGACGAGTGGATGGCCATACTGGCCGAGACGGGCAGGTCCGGCGCGACCGCGGCCGACGCGACAGGGGCCCCGAGGGAGGAGGGCAGGGACGTGCCCGGCGAGAGGCGGTTTCTGGACGTCGTGCACCCGATCAGGCCCCGCGGCCTGCGGGACATCTGCGACGGCATGGTGTCGGAGACCGCGCGCCTCGCGACGAAGGAGGGCGTGTACGCGGGCGGGCGCGGCGCGACGGTCGGAATCGACAAGCGCCTGATAGGCCGGTACGACAGGAACAGCATGCGCCGCCCGGTGTACTCCGAGCCGAAAAACGGGGCGAAGCGGTTCGAGGCCTATGCGACGATGCAGATCGTGGGCGGGCCCATAAACGCGACGCTCCGGTCCGCCCGGGTCACGCGCGGCACGGACAGCGTGGATTTTGTGCGTGAATTCATGCACGCCCCTGACGGCTACGGCCTGCGCACGCGCCTCGTGCTGCCCGACAGGGAGTTTTACGCGGTGGACGTGACGCGCGCCATCGCGGAGTTCGGGCGGGACTTTCTGATGCCTGCGGTCAGGAGCGCGCGGGTAAGGAAGCTCACAGAGGATCGCGACAGCGGCACGGGCGGGGCCGTCGCGGAGCACACGATCAGGAACAGCAGGGGGGAGGAGTCCTCATTCGGGCCGGTGATCGTGAGGCGCGCCGCGGACCGGGGAAAAAAGGCGGGGGGCGAAAGGGGGATCGCCGACAGGTACGCGGTGTTTGCGACCAGCCTGCCTGCGCCGCGCGCGCTGTACGAGATCGGGAGCCTGCCCGAGGAGTACCGCGGGCGGCGGGGCATTGGGACCGGCTACAGGCAGATCGAGGGCGTGCGCCCGCGGACCGCGAGCCGCGACGACTCGTACAGGCGGTTTCTGTTCGCGTTCGCGCTGTTCCTCTACAACATGTGGGCCATAGAGCGCGCCCGGGCGGGCGCATGCCTTGCAAACATCACGCTAAAGACGCTTGCGCGCATGGCGCCGGCCGCGGCGCGCGAA
>JAPPIP010000115.1 GCA_028820595.1 Nitrososphaerota archaeon
CTCATGCTCGTTGGCTTTCTCATGCGCTGTCTCTTGCGCGGGCTCAGGCGCGGTGGCGGGCTCAGGCGCGGGCTCAGGCGCGGGCTCAGGCGCGGTGGCGGGTTCAGGCGATGGTTCAGATGAGGGCTCAGGCGCGGTGGCGGGTTCAGGCGATGGTTCAGATGAGGGCTTAGTCGCGGTGGCGGGTTCAGTGTCGTCGCAGCACACGCATGAATCGTCGGCGCATGTGTGGTCGGGGCCGTGGGTGTGGACAGTCGATGATGTAGATACAGATGAAGCGTCATCTGGAGTGCAAGCACACCCAGAGTCGTGTCCGGCATGCGGCACATCTTCTGCAGACCCAGTCCCAGAAGGCTCGTCAGGTGTGTTCGGATTGGTAGGTATCTCAGACTGTGTTTTAGAGGTAAATTCGGACAATATTTCTTCGGCATCGGTTGACTTCTTCTCGCCGTACATATTCTGCCCCCATAATGCTCACTATTAACTTTTATTTAACAATTTAGCCTTGTTTCAGCCAGATAATCGTCAAAGAGGGCCTCCAATTCTCCATCATCAGAACACGCGGAGATCTTCTCAACAAGGTCACGATCCTCTATCTCATAGCAGTTCAGCACATCCTGAGAGTCCTTAAAGACCAGCATGGCCTTACCTTTGAAGATGCAGTGATAGAGCCGTTCCGGCTTCATCTCTTCAGGTCGGAATTTTATTCCAGCCTCACTGGCATAGACGGGAGATGTCATGTGGTGTATGAAACCTCTGCAAATTTGAATCTCTCGATATAACTGCATCCACATGCGCCTCACGGGAGAGACGTAACGGGTATGCACATCTCCACCATCATCATCACTCGGGAGTACGATATGAATGTGGACGTTTCCAAGAAGGCCGCGACATCACGGGACCATCAGAAACGCCACGCACAGGAGTCAGACTACGACTCAATCGACTGCCAGCCTGCAATGCTGGCAGTAATGTTTGCACACCGTGGGTCAACCAGCATGCAGAAAAATAATAACAGGCACGGCGTCACAACGCCATGGCAGGCCGAATAGTCATGCATGTGGACTTTGACTACTTTTACGCCCAGTGCGAAGAAATACGAAACCCCATCATGAAGACGAGGCCCGTTTGCGTCTGCGTCTATTCTGACAGGGGGGGTGACAGCGGGGCTATTGCAACTGCAAACTACATTGCAAGAGAATACGGGGTAAAGTCAGGAATGCCCATATCCTTTGCAAAGAGAAAGCTTGCAGACGCGGACGGCGCGGAGTTCATCCCGGTCGACTTCGAGTACTACTCCCAAGTCTCCGAGGAATCCATGGAGGAGATTGCCAAGTTTGCAGACGTCTTCGAGTATGTCGGCCGCGACGAGGCATATCTTGACGTAGGCGCGAGGACGGAATTCAGCTTTGATGCGGCCGCAAGGCTGGGCCAGCAGATCAAAAACGCAGTAAGAACGAAGACCAAGATAGTGTGTTCCATAGGTATATCGCCAAACCGCATGATCTCAAAGATTGCGTCGGACCACAAAAAACCCGACGGCCTCACCATAGTGAGGCCCGACAGTGTGAACGCGTTCCTAGAGCCACTTGAGATCGTGAAGATACCGGGAATCGGAAAAAAGACAGAGCAGAGGCTTTCCAGAATTGGCCTCAAAACCATAAGGGACCTGAAAAACGCCGATCTGTTCCTGCTGGCAAAAGAGTTCGGCAGGAAGAGCGGCACGTACATCTACAATGCGGCAAGGGGCGTCGACGAGGAACCGGTAAAGGAGAGGGCGCCCCGCATACAGTACAGCCGCATAGTCACGCTGAGCGAAGACTCCGGAAGGTACGAGTTTCTAAAGGAGAGCCTAGCGAGGATCTGCTCGGACGTGCACGGCACAGTAATGGAGAACAGGCAGATGTTCAAAGTGGTGGGAGTCCAGTTTGTCAAGTCCGACCTCAGCGTCATGTCAAGGTCAAGGACCCTCAAGAGTCCCACCGCAAGCGCGTACGAGCTGCAAAAAAACGCAGAGTACCTACTTGCAGAGGCGCTGAAATCCCAAGGTGCAAACATGTCGGTGCGGAGGCTCGGGGTCAGGGTAACAGAGCTCTCAGACGCGCGCGGGCAGAGCGACATCACCAGCTTCTTCAAGCCGTGATGGCAAGATAGCGGCCTGGACAGAGCTAGTTGTGCACGACACCTGCCGGTGACAGTGACGGTGCGGAGGACACGCGGCGCACGGCGGGCGGCATGCGTTGTCTGTGGCATATTGCGGCCGCTAGTCCTCTCCGACGCCGCCGACGCCGCCGACGCCGCCGCGGCCCGAAGAGGCAGCCCCGGACTCTGCCGCCTCCTGCCTCCTGAGCCGCCGCGACTCTATTGCAATAACCACAAGTATGAACCCAAAGAGCCAGGGCAGGAACATTATCTCACCGGCAATCTTGTGGTACTCTTCCCATGCCACCGGATCGGCCGTGACCTTGAGCGCGTACCACGACAAGGAGAATATGCGGATCATGTTCACCACTATGGTGCCAGCAATGCCAATCCCAAAGTATGCCAGCTTGCGGCCCCGCGGAATGTTCATTTTCAGCATGAACGCACCGATTACAAGCGAGAATATGACTACACTGTGCACCCCTGCCGACGGCCAGAACACGCGTAGTGCGATCGAGCCGTGGTCACCCCTCAGAAGCATCAGGTTGTCGCGTGCAATCGCGGTGCCGAGATCAAGCGCCTCGACAAGCCAGACGTTTGCCTGGACCAGATACGGCACGACGTACTGCAGCGGGCCTAGCGTGTCATACGGAAAGAATGCGTCAAGCGACAGTATTATCGCGGTGCCGGTCAGAAATATCGGGCCTGCCGGCGCGATTCTAAACCACCTCCTGCCAAATATCACATGCAGCGCGGCCACCATAAAGACGGCCATTATCACAAAGTCCCACATCCACGTCCACGAGTATACGAGCTGGACGTCAAACTGGGACGAGGCCTCGGTTATCTGATCCCGCAGCCCGTTCTCCAGCAGATACAGGTATGCAATTGTTGCGACCGCGAGAGGGGCGGCTGCGACAAGCCGCCTTTCAGAAACTGCAAGCTTGAGGCCCGCCAACTCGGCCACCACGAATATCAGCCCAAATAGGTATCCGCCCCGCCCCTCGTTCCAGCTCCACGTTATGGATTCAGGGTATGCAACTACTGCAAAGAGTATCGGCCCCGACACGATCAATATCGCGGCCGCGAGCTTCAGATTCCAGGCCATGTGGAACCGTCCCGTGCGGTCACATAAATAGATCAAAAACGGGCACGCCGAGCCGGCGCCCTGCGCGTCCATGCCGACGGCAAGAGGTGCACGCAGGAATGCGATCCGCTATTCCGACTCTTCTGCCGCCGATTCCTCTGACCCGTCATAGTCGGGGGCCCGGCGTCCGGGCCTGACAGGAACATAGAGATGTGTCACAATGTATCGTGCACGCAACTGCAAGATATGCATCGTGATTAGAAAAAGTTGTCAATTTGATCAAAATATAGTCACGCGGCGGGCTAGAACCGGCACTCGGCCGAGAACGACCGGTGGGTGGTTACAAGGGTCAGGGCCAGGATGCAGGCAGAGGCAATCCGAAGCGGCAGCTCGTACTCTGTGAGGAACGCCGTGGCAGTTGCCCCCACTGTCCCAAAGGTGGAGATTACGGCAAATCCTACCGGCCCGCAGCTGCAGGCGCCCGCGGCCGTGCCCAGTGCGGAGCCGGCGATTCCGCCACCCATCTTCCGCCCCGGGCTGCTCAGCATGACGACGCGGTACACGTTTGCAGGGATTGCCACCGCGGACATCGCAGCAATCAGTATTATCAGCGCCAGCCCCAGCTCGCTGTCCCTTGGAACGTGCCCAACAAGATATGGCTCCAGAAAAATATACTCTGACATGAACAGCAGGGCGAATGCCAGGACGGCAAATACCGCGGCCGCCATTGCAGAAAACCTTGCGTCAGAAAACACCATGCGCAGCATGACGGGTCATCAGCTCAACGAGTTGATCACCTGAATGAAAGTGCCATACGGCTGCGCCCCGGGGATCATCACCGAGTCCCCGCTACCGCCCACTATAAAGAATGCCGGGGTCGCATCTACGCCGTGTCCGGCCCCCGTCTGGGTGTTAAAGGAGACGCGCTCGGCGTATTTTTTAGACGACATGCACTCGTTGAAGGTGTCGATGTCAAGGCCCACCTGCACTGCAAAGCCCCTCAGGTTCGCAGGCGATGCCCATCCTCCGTCTATCCGGCTCTGCTGCGACTCGTACAGTATGTCATGGTATTCCCAGTACATGCCCTGATCGCCGGCGCAATGAGAGGCCTGCGCCGCGCCAGGAGAGTCCTTTCCTAGAAACGCAAAATCCACAAACACCAGCTTGGCCTTGCCTGTCGATATGAAGTCATCCACCAGGGGCGGCAGGGTCTGGCTGTGCCATATCTCGCAAAAGTGGCACTGGTAGTCCCCAAACTCCACTATCGTGACCGGCGCAGACGGGTCGCCCAGAATCGGCGAACCGTTGCTTGTGTCGATGCCGCCGTATACCCTGTCCGGGTAGGGCGCCTGGGCACCGTCCCCTGCCACGTCCGCGGCGGGGGCCGTGCCGGATTCCATCATTACAGAGGCGACGACGGCAACTATCGCGGCGGCAACTATCGCGGCGGCAATCACGGGAGCCTTCTTTCCTGCCACGCGCATGACGCCCGCGCGTTCTTATAAAAAGACTTGCCACGAGGCGGCGCTGTCCAATTCAACATGATTTCGCCCAAATAATGTGAACACTATGAG
>JAPPIP010000108.1:0-37065 GCA_028820595.1 Nitrososphaerota archaeon
AAAAAAAAATTTTTTTTATTATAATATAAACAAACGGGGGGGGGGGGGGGTCCCCCCCCCCCCTCTCCCCCCCCTCCCCCCCCGGCCGCCCCCCCCCCCCCCCCACCGGTGCAATACCCGGCGCGCCATCAGGATTCCGCGCCAGAGGCTCAATGCCACGAAATGCCCAGATGCTGTCCGGAACCGGCCAGGACATACGGCATGCGCCACGAACTGCTTTTAATCTACCAATGCACATCCCGTCTGTGGACAAGCAGTTTGCGGCGGCAGTCATACTGATAATATTCGGTTTTGCCCTGACTCAGATGGGCGGCGGGGGGCAGGGCGGCGCAGACCAGAGCATGCCGTTTCTGGCGGGACTTGGAGTCGGGACCATCGCCATTGCGTCGTTCTGGATAGTGATGAGGATCATAGCGGACATCAAGAAGAACCGCACGGGGCAGTGACTACAGGCGCGGCGACTGCAAGCGTTCGTCGCGCTTGGCCGCGCGCGTCCGCGGCGGCGCGCACTGCAGGCGGCGCGCGACGGCACAAGGTTTTGACGGCATGCGCCCGGATCGGTTAGAGCCTTATGCCCACAATTGCAGATGCAGGACGCGCCCAAGCGTAAGTTAAGCCGGCCGGAACGTGCACTTTTAATATATTCATAAAATAATATAAACGCCAGTGCGGTACGCACTGCATGCCCGGCAGCGGATATTCTACAATCGGCCTCAAGCCGAGCATACTGGCGCTCCTCACAAGCGTTACGGACACGTTTTATCCGGGAATGTTCCTGCCAAGCACCCTGATAATTCTGATGAACGAGGTGAGGCTGGGACGGTATACGGTAAGGATGCACGGCCACAGGCTCGACCTCTCAGGCAAGTACAACACGCTGACCATACGCAACGACATAAAGGAGTGGATCGACGGCCACCACAAGGAACACATGGAGGAGTACGCGTCAAAATACCGCATAAAGTGCTACTCGCACTTTGTCAGCTATTTTTTTGCAAACCTGTTCGAGTCAAAGTTCGAGTCGCAGAACGGGATCATACGGCTGCAGGAGTCGGACTTTGAGTGGCTTCACTCGGAGTACGAGTCGCACCGTGCCGCGGCAGCAGGGTCAGGGAACGGCCATATGACCTTTGACAGGTTTGCCGACGTGTACGTAAACAACATCCTGCAAAAGATGAGAACCGCAAAGAAGATCCTCTCTGCCTGAGCCGTCACAGCGGCGTCATGGTGTCGATCAGTCTGGCGTTTGTAACCTGGCAATCTTTTTCCTGTATCTCGAGGTCCACGGTATACTTTAGCCCGCCACGCATAAAGTTCACCTGCACGTCCCACGCCACGCGCGGCCCCTTTTCAGGTATCTGAAACGTCTCGTTGACCCTAAAGTCGGATATCGCGTCGCCGTACAGGGACGTGATGACGCGCCTGGACTCGCGCTCTATGTCCGCCGGCGTGCTTACCGCAACCATGCATGTGGTATGGCATGGTATGTTATAAGATTTTTGTCACTGCCGTGTTGTTGCAAATTATACATAATATTCTCTGGCCGGCCGCCTGCGTACAGTACGAATTGCCTGTCGGGCGGCGCCGTGAATTGCGCGGGCGCGCATTCTGCATTAATTATGGCGGCAGTCATCGGCTATCTTGTCTCCCCTTCCCCCCCTTTTGCGGCCCCTTTTTGCGCCTTTGTGATTTTTTCCACAACCTTGTCCCGGTAGTACTCGGCGGTGCGGTTGCCGGGATCAAGCGCGAGCGCCTTTTCGTACGACAGGAGCGCCTCGTCGTACCGCTCCAGCAGGTACAGCAGCTTTCCGCGATAACTGTGCGCGTACGCGTACCCCGGATCCGCGTCGATGGCCAGATCGCAGTATTCAAGGGCCTCCGCATGCCGCTTGCGGTGCTCCAGGATCCAGACCATGCTGCACAGGGCCTTGGGGTTAGAGGGGTCGGCGCGTATCGCAGCGTCGCAAAAGAACGCGGCCGCGGCATGCTGCTTTAGCGAGTGCAGCGCGATCCCCTTGCTGTAAAGGGCCCTGACGTTCCTCGGATCGTACTCGAGAATCCTGTCAAGGCACTCGACTGCCTTGCGGTACAGGCCGGTCCGGTCATACAGGAAGCTCAGGTTGAGGCGGGCCTCGGTGCAGTGCGGGTCGATATGTATGGCCTTCTCATAGAGCGGGACCACGTCCTTTGAGGGAAGCCCTGCATAGTCAAGCGTCCAGCCCTTTGCCACGAGCGCGTCCGTGTTCTCCGGGTTCAGACGCAGCGCCCTTGTGTACATCTCCACCGCCTTCTCGTGCCTTTTCTGCCGTGACAGTGCCTTGCCCTGTTCGTACAGTGCGGCGGACTGCCCGGCCTCGGCCTTCCTTGCATCGTCCAGGGCCGATATGGACTCGGCGTCCCTGTGCATCCGGCCCAGGACGCGGCTCCTGCAGTAGTGGGCCTGCGCGTGGCTGCCGCCGCTTCTCGATATCACCCCGTCAAGCATCGCAATCGCCTCGTCGTGACCCCCGAGTCCGCTCCTGCAGAGGGCCGAGTATGCCACCGCGTCGTCATACGTGGCATCTATTGCAAGGATCCTCTCAAAGTGTGCAAGGGCCTCCGCGTACTTGTGCTGCTTTTCGAGCGCGAGTCCCAGGCCCTGCAGGGCGTCTATGTCGGAGGGATCGGACTCGACTATCTCCGCATAGCAGCGTTCGGAGTCGTCGTACCGTCCAGTCTGGTAGTGTATGCCCGCAATGTGCATCAGGGCGGTCCCGTTGTGCGGGTTTATGCTCAAGGCCTTTGCGAACCGGGAAGCCGCCTTTGAGAGCTGCCCGTACCGCTCGCACCGGAGTCCCTCGTTTATGTGGCGCCACTCGTTTACGCCGCGCCCCTTTCCTGCAAATACCACGCGCGAGCTGGTAGGCGCACGCGCTTATAACTTTGGATGCTGCCGCGCGGACGGCCGTCTGCCATCATACGATCCTGCGCGCCTTGTCGGCGCCGCGGCGCGCATGCGTACTTTACTTGGAATCTTTATTTATCCACAATGCGTCACATGATTGATTATCATGGGGATGGAGTTTTACGGTGACGATTACCGGGGGGCCGACGTCGCGCCGTTTGTGGGAATAAACACATTTCTGCACCTTCCCTGGATCAGAAGCCATGCCGAGCTGGTAGATGCAAACCCCGACGTGGCGATAATAGGGGAGCCGTTTGACTTTGGCACCACGATACGGCCGGGCGCAAGGTACGGCCCGCGGGCCCTGCGCGCCGCGTCCACCATACCGTCCCCGCCGTACGAGCGGTTCAACATAGAGACCGGGGCCGACCCGTTTGGCACGTTCAGGACCGTGGACTACGGCGACGTGCAGGTCTCGCCGGGCGACGTGATAGAGTCACACAAGAGGATGACTGCAAAGGTAAAGGAGGTGCTCGAGCAGGACGGCATACCGGTCATGCTCGGGGGGGACCACTCCATAACGTATGCCAACGTAAGGGCGTTTGCAAAAAAGTACAAGCGGATAGGCATGATACACTTTGACACGCACGCGGACTGCGCGCCGCAGGGCCTGACCGGCTACAAGTACGACCACGGGGCCCACATACGCCGCATAATGGAGATCGGCTGCATGAAGGGGCGCAACTACTCGCTTGTGGGACCGCGCGGATACTGGCCGGGGCCGGACCTCTACAAGTGGATGTCCGACCAGGACTTTCAATGGTTTACGATGCTAGACGTGGAGGAGATGGGCATAGACTATATCGCAAAGGAGATTGCGGACCGCGCAAACGACGGGACGGACGCGGTATACCTGAGCTGGGACATAGACTCGTTTGACCCCGCATACGCCCCCGGCACCGGGGAGCCGGAGCCCAACGGGCTGACATCCAGGGAGGGCATCCGCATGATCAGGCTGCTCTCGAAATCCTTTGACCCGGACCGCTTTGCGATGGATCTGGTGGAGGTCGCGCCGGCGTACGACGTCAGCGACAACAGCTCGTACAACGGCGGGATCACCTCGGGCCTTGGCCAGCGGCTGATAGTGGAGCTGCTGGCGGGACTCTCGCTTACAAAGAGGGGGCTTGAGGGCGGCAGCCCCGTCAGGCCGAGGGACTATCGCGGTACGGGCAACACGTACAACTTTGGAAACCCACGGGCGGAGATTCCTGATCGCGGTTGACGCGTGATACACACAGCAGCCGCCTCCTGCAGTGCACCATCCGGGTAACCGCGCGGGGAGCAGACAGGGACATGGGCCCGCTGACCAGGCGGTACGACATCAGGGACAGAAGCGACGAGGAGATGCTTGCGGCAGCGGCCGACTCGATCCGGAACATGATCGCCGGCAACCGCAGGATAAACATCAACGACGTCATGCTGCTGTACGGGGCATGCGCGTACTCGTCTGCGGCAGCAGACCGCCAGGACTCGCGTACGCCTGCAATCGAGGAGGGGCTGCCGGACATGCTGTCTGACCACCAGGTGATGATCGGCGTGCCGGACATGATCAAGCGCCTTGAGATCGGCATCACGGACAGGACAGGAGGCGACGCGGCAAATATTGTGATACAGGATCCAATCAGGCCCGCACCATACATGAAACGGGGATTGAGTCAGGGACAGCCATCAGCATCGCCAGCATCATTGTTTAGCAACAGCAGTGGCGGCAGGATGATCTCGGGGGAGATGCCATGACCGTGTTGGACGGGCTGCTTGCAGGCGCATACCATGCGCCGTATGCAGAGGCCCCCCTGCTGTTGCTGGGGGCCGGACTGCTGGTAGGGCTGTACCATGCATTGGAGCCGGATCACGTAACCGCAATGCTGTCGTCCGTCAGACGGGGGCAGAGGGGGGAAGAGAAACAGAGTAAGAAGAGGGCGGGCATAACGGGCTCCATATCGGGCCTGTTATGGGGGTTCGGGCACGCGTCTAGCATATTTCTAGTGGCGGTGTTAGTCATCATACTGTCCGTAAACATCCCACACGAGCTGTTTGACATATTCGAGATGGGGGTGGGCGTGATGCTGATCCTGCTTGGAATATCGGCGATACGCGAGAGGGCCGGCGGCACAAAAGGGTGGACGCTGCCATTCCTGTCACGGCTTTGGGCCCACTCGCACGTCCACACGCATGAGGACGGAACGACGCACTCCCATCCGCACAGCCACGACGACAAACGCGAGGGTGTGGGTGATGACGGCAGCATGAGCCACTCGCACAGCCACGTCCCGTACGTCATAGGATGCGTGCACGGCCTGGCCGGAAGCGGGGGGCTGGTGGTGTTGGCCCTGTCGGCCATGCCGGACGCAATAGCGTCGTCCGCGGCCGATGCCGGGGCGCTGCTGCCGCTGCCGCTATTGCTTGCGTCAGTGTTTGGCGCGGGATCGACGATCGGCATGGTACTGGTGGCGGGCGCCCTGTCACTACTGTTTGCGGCATGCGGCAGCACCAACACCGCAAGGAGGGCAATCCGGTACGCGTCAGGGGGAGCCGCCATACTGTTTGGCGCGTATATCATTGCAAGCGGCGCGGCCGCAGCGCTGGGGATATAGCGGTGTCATGCCAGGAAGCAACAGCCAAGAGTGCTAGCGGGTCGTAGTCTCCGGATTGGGCGACTCGGGTCTGCCGCTGCCGCCCCCCACGTTTCCGCGGCCCAGTAGCAGGCTGCGCGACTTTAGCGTCTTTCGAATCAGGACGAACCCGAGCGCGGTCGTAATGGCGCCAAACAGGATGTGCGTCACGTTGGCATCCTCCCCGGTGGACATCATGGTAAAGCCCAGTCCAAGCAGCATCATCAGGCCGCCCAGTCCGGCAAAGATTATCATTACAAGGGGCAGCTTCTGCGGGGGCCTCGGCAGCTCGTTTTTTGATTTTGGCGCCGTGGGGACGGGAACGGCCCCGTTTGATACGGCCTCGTAGCAGACGTGGCAGTAGTTGTGGTGGGTGCCGCCCTTGTTGTACGGCTTCATAAAATAATAGTCGACGCCGCATAGATCGCACTTCCTGGCAGGGCTTACAATCTTGGCGTGCTTGTCAAACTCCTTGCCGAGCTCCAGCATGCAGGGCCTGCAATAGTAGCCCGGTATGCGCCACATGCGCTGGAACTTGTATTTCTTCCATCCAAGGGTGATGCCGCACCCGGCGCAGTGTGTCACGAGGGATCACGCCCCCGGTTTCGCCTCGTCGTCCTTTCCGCTTTTGGCGTCGTCGTCGTCGCCACCACTGTCGTCATCATCGCCACCACTGTCGTCATCATCGCCACCGCCGGCTTCATCGGCAGGATCATCCCCGACGGCCTCCTGCGCCCCGGATTCCGTGACGACCGTCTTCCTGCCCCTGGCGACCTGTGCGATTCCATGCCTCGCTTCTATGATGGGCAGCCCAACTATAAAAAAGGTCGCGGCGCTCACCCATACGACGGCTATGCCGACCCACAGGGAGTAGAATCCGATATCAAACACGTACCCGGAGAAGAACAGCGGCATGGGCCACGCTATGATCAGCACCAGGGTCATGATCCCGCCTCCCTTGAGGCTGAACTTGAACGCGCGGCCAAGCGTCTTTTCGTCCGCGTCGAGCGCCGCCCTCTCGGCCTGGCTGATGTCCACCAGCTTTATCCTCTCCCTCATTATTGCCCAGTCGAACTTGGTCCTGCTTGCCAGGCTGCCCAGGCCCGCGATGGCGCCGCCCGTAAGTATGCCGGCGATATTACCGAAGAGCATAGAGTAGTTGTGTCCCAGGCTGGCAAGCGACACCTCGCCCCCGAACTCTGGCAGCGACGCGGCCACGCCGACCCACGTGCCCAGCGCCACGAAGAGCCCCGCAATCGCGCCTATCGTGGCGGCGTACTTGTTTGTGCGCTTCCACGTGATCGTCAGGGCTATCGGTATCACGGCAGAGCCGATCAGCACGCCCATCGCCAGGTATACGAATCCCAGTGACAGTCCCATGCTCAGCAGTATCACCGCGAGTCCCCCCATGCCCAGGCCGAACCCGATTATGGTGGCGCGCGAGACCTTTAGCAGCTGCTTCCCCGACGCCGACGGGTTCTTGTACGTCCGGTACACGTCATACGTGATCAGCGACGAGACGGCGATCAGTTCGGCGGATCCCGCCGACGTCACGGCCATGAACAGCATGGTCAGCACCATAACGGCGCCCACCTCGCCCATCAGAACCGATGCGGCGGCGGGTACCGTAAGCCCGAGCTGGACCTGCTCTGGTGTCAGGTCCACGCCAAGCGCGACGGCCGTGAGGCCCATTGTAGTTGCAAGCGTAAACGGAATGGCAAACCAGCAGGCGCCACCGAGGAGGAACCCCTTTACCGTGGACTGCGGGCGCGCGGCAATCGCGCGCTGCCAGTACGCCTGGTCCACAAACACGGTGCCAAAGTTGCCCACTATGTTGATCACGCCGAATATCAGCCCGCCGATGGACGCCATGGTGAGGTAGGCGCCCGCCGCGTTGCCCTCCACCGGGTTTATGCGCGCGGCCTCGACGAGCTTGTCGTACATCCCCTCGATGCCGCCCGTAACGGGGCTGATAAAGTAGACCGTGCTGACGAATATCAGTATCACGATGAATATGATTATGGTATGCATGTAGTCTGCAACGAACGTGGCCTTTAGCCCGCCGACCAGCGTGTATATCATCACGCCTATCGGGATCAGGAACGCGGCAAGCGAGATGTCCATGCCGGTCAGCCCGTTGACGACTGCCGCCCCGCCGAGCAGCAGCATGGCTGTAACTATCATGTTTGTCATCAGGGCGAACACGAGAAAGACCCGGTGGGCGCCTCCGCCGTACCTGGCCCTTATGATCTCCAGGAACGTGTGTGCGTTGGGCGCCTTGCGCTTGAGCTCTATTGCCAGTATGCCGAAGAGAAGGACCTGTATGGACGCGCCTGCCGCATACCAGAACGGGCCGCTTACCCCGTACTGGTAGGCGACCGTCGACGACTGCAGCAGCGTGGCGGCCCACGTCCAGGCAGACACAATGGCAGCCGCAGTAAGGCCTGTTTTGATCACCCTGCCCGCCGTGTTGAACCACTCGGAGGTCTGGGAGACGCCCAGGTATCGTTCCTCCACCTTTGTCTCGATCGTGATTACGATCGCGAACACGGCGCCGAGGCCCACAACTATGAACCAGCCCCAGCTCTCGTCGAGCACGTCGCCTATCGCGAATCCTTCCGCGATGGCACCGGCGCCAAACGCCGGGTTTGGGACGCAGGATATAGCCAGTACGGCGACCAGCGCCACTGCCGCAGACGGCAAAAACGCCTGCCGGGACATGATCGCCTTTTTGTTAGCAGCTGCAGCAGACGCAACCGATTCAAGCGGCGCCACCACTGATGCCGTTATCGTAGAGAGGGTGGTAGTCGCAGGCTGTCCGCGCTCCATGCGCATACGTGCGGCCTGCCGGCCCCATATGCGTTCAAACCGTATCTCGCCTTATATACAAAAAACTAGTCGATGTCGACTAGGAATCCTAGTACAGGCTGTACAGCCTTCCAAGGGACAGGCGCGTCGCCGGTTCGGCGGTGGCCGGCCTGCCGTCCACCACGACCTCGTAGGTCTCCGGATTGATGCGTATCTCAGGCGTCAGGTCGTTGTGCACCATGTCCTTTTTGCCTATGCCACGGCAGTTCTCGACTGGCACAAGCCTCTTTGAGGTCCCGAGGCTGTCCGAAAGCCCGCGGGCGATGGCCAGCTTTGACGTGAACGTGACCGACGTCGAGTGCTTGGCCGAGCCGAGCGCCCCGAACATCGGGCGGTAGTACACCGGCTCGGTCGTCGGTATGCTCGCGTTGGGATCGCCCATCAGCGAGTACGCGACGAACCCGCCCTTTATGATCATCTTGGGCTTTATGCCAAAGAACTGCGGCGTCCACACCACGATGTCGGCAAGCTTGCCGGGCTCAAGCGAGCCGACATGGGCCGATATCCCGTGCGTTATGGCCGGGTTTATGGTAATCTTGGCAAGGTACCTCTTTACGCGCACGTTGTCGTTGTCGCCGCGCTCGCCGGCAAGCCGCCCCGCGCTGCGCTTCATCTTGTCGGCGGTCTGCCAGTTTCTGGTGGTAACCTCCCCCACCCTTCCCATCGCCTGGCTGTCAGAGGACATCATGGATATGGCGCCCATGTCGTGCAGGACGTCCTCCGCCGCTATGGTCTCGCCGCGTATGCGCGACTCGGCAAACGAGAGGTCCTCCGGGACGGAGGGGTTCAGGTGGTGGCAGACCATCATCATGTCGAGGTGCTCCGCCAGCGTGTTCACCGTGAACGGGCGCGTCGGGTTGGTGGAGGACGGCAGTATGTTCGGCTCCCCGGCCACCCTCATTATGTCGGGCGCGTGCCCCCCGCCGGCCCCCTCCGTGTGGTACGTGTGGATGGTCCGGCCCGCTATGGCCTGTATGGTGTCGTCCACGAATCCGCACTCGTTGAGCGTGTCGGTGTGTATCGCGACCTGCGTGTCCGTCTCGTCGGCCACGCGCAGGGCCGAGTCTATGGTGGCGGGGGTCGTCCCCCAGTCCTCGTGCAGCTTTAGCCCGCAGGCGCCGGCCCCCACCTGCTCCAAAAGCGACTCGGGCAGGGAGTCGTTGCCCTTGCAGAGGAACCCAAAGTTGAGGGGGTACTCCTCGGCGGCCTCTATCATGCGGTGTATGTTCCACGAGCCCGGCGTGCAGGTCGTGGCCTTTGTGCCGTCGGCGGGGCCCGTGCCGCCGCCTATCATGGTGGTGGTGCCGTTGCATATGGCATCCACCGCCTGCTGCGGCGAGATGAAGTGGATGTGGGTGTCTATGGTGCCCGGCGTGCATATCGTGTGCTCGCCGGCGATCACCTCCGTGTTCGAGGACACGGTCATCTCGATGCCGTCCATGATGTGCGGGTTGCCGGCGTTCCCGACGCCCGCGATGAGCCCGTCCTTTATCCCGATGTCGGCCTTTACGATGCCAAGCGCCGGGTCCATGACGATCGCGTTCGTAATCAGCAGGTCAAGCGAGTCCTCCCGCAGGACGCCGCTGGCCTGGCCCATCCCGTCGCGCGCGCTCTTCCCGCCGCCAAAGACGATCTCGTCGCCGTGCACGAGCAGGTCGCGCTCGATCTCTATTATCAGGTCCGTGTCGGCAAGCCGGACCCTGTCGCCGGCGGTGGGCCCGAACAGCTCGGCGTACCGGCGCCGCGGAATCTCAAGCGTCACTGCGACCCGTACCCCCTCTCCGTAGCAAGGCGCAGGGCCTCGTCCCTCTTCTGGTCGAGCGGCCCGTTCACCAGCCCGCCAAAGCCGTACACCGTCCTCTCCCCGCCGTACGCGACGAGGCTGACTGTGCGCGAGTCGCCCGGCTCGAACCGGACGGACGTCCCGGCGGGAATGTTCAGGTGGAACCCGTACGCCCTTTGCCGGTCAAAGGACAGGGCCCTGTTTGCCTCAAAAAAGTGGGCGTGCGACCCGACCTGCACGGGGCGGTCCCCCGTGTTCGTGACCTGCACCGACGCGGTGTCCCTGTCCCGGTTGAGTACGATGTCGCCGTCGGCTATGATGTACTCGCCGGGTATTTCGCGCGCGGTCATTGTCAGGCCGCCGCCCCCGTGGTTTTCAATGCAATTTTGGTTGCCGTCATCATAATTATCATCATTATCATCACCTGCCACCATTACCACCTGCCATCATCAGTCTCCACCACGCAAGCACGACGACACATCCTCACTTTGCTATCGGGTCGTGGACGGTCACGAGCTTTGTGCCGTCGTCAAACGTGGCCTCCACCTGTATCGAGTGTATCAGATCCGGAACCTGCGGCAGCACGTCGTCCTTGCAGAGCACGCTTCTGCCCGAGCTCATCAGCTCGGGCACGGTCTTGCCGTCCCGCGCGCCCTCCAGTATGTGATCCGTGATTACGGCGACCGCCTCCGGATGGTTGAGCTTCAGGCCGCGCTCCTTGCGGCGCATCGCAAGCTGGGCCGCAAGGAACACGTGCAGCTTGTCAATCTCCCGCGGCGTAAGCATCAATACCTGAACCTGCGTGCGTGACATATTTAATAATTGAGGGGGAGGAGGCGGTGCAGAGGCGCAGGCAAAGTATAATTTAACACGCAGGCCAGTCACGGCATGCTGGACGTCTACGCCGATATAGCTGGCAACAAATTCAGCGACGGCGGCAAAAAACTCAGCGGCGACAAAGGGCGCGCAGGGGGCGGCGGGGCATCGTTTGACACAGTGGTGATGCCAAGGGCCGGCATGGCAAAGAGCAGGCAGCTTGTAAGGACAGAGTCGGGGGCCGAGGTGGGGATAAACCTGAGCCGGGGCAGGACGCTGCGCCACGGGGACATACTGCAAAGCGAGAACCCAAAGAGGCCCCCATTAATTATCAAGCAGTCCCCCGAGAAGGTCATAGTGGCAAGCTTTCAGGCCCGGGATCCGGAGGACAACCATGGCATGCCGTCTGCCGACGATTATTTCGAGTTATGCCTGGTCATGGGCCATGTAATAGGGAACAGGCACCGTCCCATCTCGGTCAACAGGGAGGAGAGTACCGTGTCGTTTCCCATACAGGACGATTCGGAGCTAGAGACGTTTGAGAGGCTGCTCGGCCAGGCGGGGGGCGACGTCGAACTGAAGATTGCAAGTGAGATCTTTGTGCCGCATGCGGGGGCCGACGTGCATGGGCACCAGTGACGCGGAAGCGGCGGCGGGGGGCGGCCCCGGCGCCTGCGCGCCGGACGACCTTGACGCCCTGCAGATATCAGACTCGCTGTTTCCCACCGGGATGTTTGCGTCATCAGGCGGGCTGGAGCTGATGTTTGCCAGGGGAATGGTAACTGGCGCGAGTGATCTGTCGGCGCTGTGCAGGGATCTGATCACCCACCAGGTCGGCGTTGCAGACTGCGTGGCCCTTGCAAACGCGTACGACGCGGCGTCCCACGAAGACACGGATTCCATAGAGGGGGTGGATGCCGCATGCTGCTCTGCAAAGACGGTGCGGGAGGCAAGGGACGCGTACGTGCGCTCCGGGGTGCAGCTGTGCAGGTGCGTTGCAGGGTTCTGCGGCGACGCGCGCCTGGCAAGATACATGGAGTGCATAGATGACGGGAGGGCCTCCGGAGTCTACCCGGTCGCGCTCGGCGTGTGCTGCCGCGCGCTCGGGATCGGAAAAGAAAAGGCCGCGCTGATCATGCTGTACGGGTTTGTCTCAAACATGGTGGGCGCGGCGCTGCGGCTGGGAATGATACATCACTTTGAGGCGCAGGGGATAATCCACGAGCTAAAGCCCGTCATGCGGGAGGCCGCCGCGTCGTCGGTTGCAAAGGATGTGTCGGAGATGTGGCAGTTCTGCCCGCATGCCGAGGCTCTGCAGATGGCCCATGCGAGGACTGACGCAAAAATGTTCATTACGTGACGGGGGGACGGCGCGGTATGGCGGAGAGGATACCTAGGATCGGAATAGGCGGGCCCGTGGGCTCCGGAAAGAGCATGCTGATTGAGCGCGTGGTGCCCGTGCTGGCGGGCCGCGGATACAGCGTGAGCATAATATCAAACGACGTCATATCAAAGGAGGACGCGGACCGCATGAGGGCCAACCTGGCCACGGAGCGCGGCCTGCTGCCGGAGAACCTGGTCGTGGGGCTGGCGACGGGCGGGTGCCCGCACACCGCGGTAAGGGAGGATCCGTCAATGAACATATCGGTAATAGAGGAGATTGAAAGGGAGCACCCCGAGCTGGACCTCATAATAATAGAGAGCGGCGGCGACAACATAACCACCACGTTCAGCCCGCTGCTTGCGGACTACTTCATCTACATCGTAGACGTGGCCGGCGGCGACAAGTATCCAAGGAAGGGCGGGCTTGGGATAACGAGCTGCGACCTGCTTGTGATAAACAAGACGGACCTGGCGCCCATGGTGGGCGCGGACCTGGAGGTGATGAGATCAGACGCCCTGAGAATCAGGGGCGCGGAAAAGCCGTTTGTCTTTGCCAACTGCATGGCCGACCAGGGCGTACCGGAGGTGGCGGACCTGATAGTAAGAAACCTGCTGTTCGGGGCTCCCCCGAAGAGCCGCGCCAAAAATGGGGGGGAAGTGCAACGGTGATTGGGGCCGCGCCGCAGAAGTACGAGGCGGAGGCCGCGGCTGCCGCGGATATCATACCGCCCCACAGGACGGGCATGGAGGGGCGCCTGCACCTGTCGCTGCTCCATGACGGCGCCAGGACGATAATTGCGGGCCAGCGTGCAGAGCCGCCCCTGGCAGTACAGAGGGCGCTCTACTGCGAGCAGTCCCTGCCAGACATGGCGTACGTATATGTC
This sequence comes from Nitrososphaerota archaeon, assembly GCA_028820595.1. Classification (GTDB taxonomy): domain Archaea; phylum Thermoproteota; class Nitrososphaeria; order Nitrososphaerales; family Nitrosopumilaceae; genus Nitrosopumilus. The sequence goes on from JAPPIP010000108.1 coordinate 13,291, forward strand.
ACGTCCACGTCCGGCGGCATACTCCAGGGCGACAGGCACGTCACGAGGTTTGATCTGGGCGGCGGGGCGAGGGCCCACATCACGACGCAGGGGGCCACCAGGATATACGGGACAAGGGACTCGGCGCGTACAGAAAAGAAGCCGGCGGCGCGGGCATCGCTCCGCATGTCGCTGGGCGAGAGCTCGTATCTGGAGTACATGCCCGACCAGATAATCCCGTACGCGGGATCCAGGTTCCGGCAGGATGCGGTCATATCCGTGCACGAGACTGCAACCCTGGTGTACGCGGAGACCGTATCGCCCGGGCGCGTCGGAATGGGCGAGTCGTTTGCGTACGAGTCATGCAGTCTGAGGATGCGCGTCACGGATCAGGACGAGAGGTTCAGGTTTGTGGATGCGGCAAGGATGGAGCCGCGGATCGTGTCCTTGCAGCCATCAGCGTCATCAGCGTCATCAGCATCGCCGCGAACAGCATCTTTATCGTCATCCTCACAAACATCGACTCCGAAACAGACATCGCATCTACAGTCACAATCCGCAAACAAATCAACACTGGACATAAAGTCGTTTGGAATAATGGAAAAGTACGACGTCGTATCCTCGTTGTACGTAATTACAGAAAAAAAATACGTGGAAGTCCTGCAAAAGGGCATCGACGACATCATACTCCGGCACAGTGAAATTGCAGGCGGCGCCACCGTAATGAGCGGCAACACCGGGGTGATGGCAAGGCTGCTAGGACGCGACACCGAGTCCGTAGGATCCGCCACAACGGAGGCCGCCGCTTACGCAAGAAAGATTGTTCTGGGCGCCCCCTTTACCGACGTCAGAAAGAGCTGACTGCGTTGTCGGCACGGCGCGCAATCCGCCGGTCGGCGGGGCCGCACCCGCACTGCCTACTGTACCTGTCTGACCGCGGTGGCCCCGGACGACTTTTCAATCTTGAAGACGTGCTCTGCGTGCGCTACCATCTCGTCGTCGTGGGAGACCAGTATGATCTGCTCCGAGTTCAGCCCGTCGAGCAGCTCCTTTACGTGTCCCAGCTGTCCCTTGGAGAGCCCGTCTGTAGGCTCGTCGAGTATCAGCAGGCTCGACTCCAGGCCCCCGGCCTCCTTCCTCACCATGTGGTTGAGGGCCAGCCGGTAGGAGAGTGCCACGCTTGTCTTCTCGCCGCCGCTCAGATACTCCACGCTCTGCACGTATCCGTCCTGTTCCACTATGGGCGCAAACTCCTCGTCTATGTAGGAGTCCTTTGTCGGGTCGTCTATCAGCTTGGCATGCCATGTACGGTACGACTCGTTGAACGTCCGTTGCAGCGTCAGCAGGACCGTCTTCTCTATCTGGGACACGGTGGGGGTGAAAAAGTCGGACAGCCAGTTCATGCAGGCGGTGTACCTCCCGTGCCTTTCTTCAAGGCGCTCTGCCTCTGCAACGTCGGCCTCCAGCCGCGACACGGTCCGGCTTGCGTTGTCCAAGTCCGCTTTTTTTGCGGCGAGCTTCTCGCGCACGTTGGCAAGCGACTGGCGCGCGTCGTCGAGTCTTGCCTTTGCGGCCGACGCGGCCTCGTCGTCGCCCTTGTATGACTCGAGTGTTGCAGAGACCCTGCTGAGCTCCGACTCAAAGCCGCGCGTGCGCCCCAGCGACTCTTCCATCTCCGTACGGTCGCTTTTGTCGGCCGCCTCCAGGCGCTTCAGCTCGTCGGCGACGTCAGCCGCGCGCCTCCTGTTGTTCTCGTACTCGACAAGGGCGTCCTTTAGCGCCGAGAGGTACTCGGCCGGCGTCTGCGTGCGGCCGGGATCGGCCGGGAATCCGGGCTCCGGTGACACCGCGTTCTTTGCGTCAAGTGACTTCAAGCTGGCCTGGAGCCGCGCCAGTTCAGAGCCAAGCCGCCGGTGCTCCTCCGCGTCCGGCACCATAGCCTGCAGCGAGGCCAGCGTACTTTTGAGCCTCTCCGCGTCGGCCTCCGCGTCCCGAATCCGGTCGGACTCGGCCTTGTGCTTTACGTCGAGCGCGCTCTTCCTTGACCGGGCGGCGGCCAGTGCCTCGCGCCTCTCCTCTCCCTGCCGGGCTATGTGCTCCTTTGTCAGCGTGTGCCCGCACAGGCTGCACCTTGCCCCGAGCTTTTGAAGCGACGCAACGTCCTTGTTTAGCCTGTCCTCCTCGACGGCGGCCGCCGTCCTTGCGGTGTTGGTGTCCTCGCGCGCGCGGCGCATGTCATCCAGCGTTCTTGTGCGCGAGCCAAGCTCCGACTCGCATCTGTCGGCCTCCTCCCTTATGGCGCCCGCGTCCGTTCTTCCCTGCAGCTTTGCCCGCAGCGCGTCGATCCGCGCGGCCACCGAGCTGGCGTCGGCGCGTGCCCTTATGATCTCCTCGCCGAGCGCCTCGAACCGCGCGATTTTCTCGCGTATCTGCTCCATGGTGAGCCCCGTGGGACTCGGGATCCTTGAGATCGCGTCGGACTCGGTCCTGACGGAGCCCATGCGGCCCCGGTTCTCCTCCATCCTCCTCTTGCATTCCGCGCGCATGTGCTCTTCGCCGTCCAGCCGGGAGCGGATGCCGGCATACCTTACGTCGAGCGCGTTCTTATCGGCCATTCGGCCCTCGTACCGCGATACCTCGTCCCTTGCGGTCTTCTCCAGTTCCCCCAGGTTTAGTTCTGCCTCGGATCCGGCGGATATCTCGGCCGTGATGTCGCGTATGTTCCGCTCCGTGTCCGCAAGCTCCGACCTCTTGTCCTCCAGATCCTCGAACTTTGCCTCCAGTCTGTTTGCCTCGTCGCGCATCCTTTGTCTGAGAAAATTCGCGTTCTCCACGGCCGTCTGGTACTCTTCCATGCGGAATATCTTGCGTATGGTCTCGAGGCGCTTGTCTGTATCCCACAGTATGGACTTCATCTCGTCCTGCGGGGTGAACACGGCATACCGGTATATGCGGCTCTTGGCATTGGAGCTGGACGGCTCGTTGAGCCTCAGGATCTCCAGGATGCGCCCGTCCAGCTGCTTCGTGGTGAGAGGTTCGAGCACGTTGTCTGCGCGGAGGTACGAGCCCTTGGGGTCCTGCGCGATCTTCCCGCGGGCCCGCCTGAGCGTCCTGCCCACCTCGTACTTGGTGTCGCCGACGTGGAACGCGAGCATTATCTCGCCGGAGTCCGCGCCCTTTGAGAGAAGGCTCTCCCCCTTGACGGATCCGCTACCGAACAGTGCAAACTCGATTCCCATCAGTATGGTGGACTTGCCAGAGCCGATGTCGCCGCTGAATATGGTGATGCCCGTCGGGAACTTTATCGCGGTGTCGCGGTGGCTCCGGATGTTGGTCAGCGTGAGCGAGTCAAGAATCATTCCTGTTCCTCCCCCTCTCCGTCCAGCTCGAGCGCCGCCGCGGCCTCGTCCGCCACGCGCTCTCGGTAGACCGTGAGCGGCTCGTTCTCAAGGGCCGGCCTGCCCAGTATGTCAAGCAGCCTCTTTGCAAGTTCCGCCCCTCTCCTGCCGGTCAGCCCCGCGGCCCCGGAGTCGACCTGGCCTATGTTCTCCCCAAAGGTGTTTACGGCGATCTCCTCGGCGGTCTCCCCCTTTGACTCCGTTATCTCGTACTCGGCTGAGGACAGCTGGCGCCTGCTGATCTTCACCTCGACTGCGCCCCTCCCCTGCAGGTTGCCCGATATGGCCGCAAAGTCGACGTCTGTGGTCTTTCCCTCCGACATCCTGCCGGACACGCTCAGTATCACTACCTTGTCGGCCGGCTCGACGCCCGCAAGTCTCTGGTCGATCTCCTCGCTTACGGCATGCGACGTCTTGTGGGTCGCGTTTACCCGTATCATGTCGTACTCGCAGTTCTTTATCCCGATCTGCCGCACGTCCGTGATGCCGGTATCGTCAAACTCGGCCAGCACGTACCCGCGCGTGGCGCCGCGCGCATTCTCCTCCAGGTCCGAGTGGAACCCCGCAAACAGCGTGCCGGGATACACCACGTTCGGGTGATTCTCAAACGATTTCGGCTCGTATCGGAACCTGTGCATGTGGCCGCCCGCGTAATAGTCAAAATTCCGGGGCATGTACGAAAGCGGCATGGCCGCGTCCGCCGCCTGGGCCGCGTCGTCGGCCGTGCGCATCTCGGAGACCGCCCCATGGAACATGAATATGCGGAGGCCCTGCTCGGCCTCCAGCGGGCCGCGGTCGAGCTTTTCATAGTATGTGATGTCCTTTGACGCGCCAAGCCCGCTGATGCCGGCAAGCTTTGCGCCCGTCTTTTCGTCCGTGACAAACCCCAGTGACATCGTGCCGTCGTCGTTGCTCGTGAGCCTTTGGACGTTTGTGATGTAGCCCGTCTCCGCAAGCAGGTCGATGACGGAGGTGGCCGACGGGGAAAAGTCGTGGCTGCCGTATATCGCGTATACGGGAATGCCGGCCTCGTGCACCCTGCGCAGTGCCGCGAACGCGAACTTCTGCACCCGCATCTCCGGTATGTTGACATGGAACGTGTCACCGCATACCAGGATAAAGTCAACTGAGCGCCTGATGCAGTCGTCCAGCGCGCGCTCAAAGACGTCCTGCTCTACGCCCTGGAGCGGCCTTGACTTTTGGAACCCCAGGTGCATGTCCGAAAAGTGCGCAAATTTCACTGCCCGAACACCCTCACCCGCTGGCTGTTGCCGCGCCCTGTCGCTTCCGCTACCGTCGCTGCCGCCCCCGCACCACCCGCCAGATCCTCGAACTTTGGGACCTTGATCGGTATCGCAAACGGGACGAATATGCTGGTTATGATGGCCTCGCCCCTGTCCAGGCTCGCTATGTTCTTGTCGTCGCTTGACAGGTCCTGGGACGCGGACGCTATCAGGGCCTCCCGCTCCTGCTTCATCTCGTTGCCCAGTATGATCTTCGTGTTCATGTTGGCCAGTATGGACTTTGGAATCACGCTTGCAAGCTGCGTTACGGCCACGAGCCCCACCTGGAACTTGCGCCCCTCCCGCGCTATCGTGGCGTATATGTTGTCGTTCTTTGACGCAAGCACGTCCTCGCCTATCACGCGGGGCGCCTCCTCGATTACGATGGACGTGACGGGCTTCTGGCTCAGCGTGCCCTGGGTCTTGTAGTACTTGTACTTCTCAAGGAGGCTCGTCGCGACTATGTTTCCGACCACGAGCTCCGCCGCGCTGTTAAGCTGCGACGTGTCAAGCACGACTATCTTGCCGGACTCCATGTCGTGCACGATGTCCTGTACGGTGCTGGCGCCCTTCGTGTCCGGATCAAACACGGCGTTCCGGGAGTGCAGCGTGCGGCTTTTCTTGCCCGTTGCGTATATGCCAAGCGCCATCTCCAGCTTGCGCCGCACGACTGACATGGTGGAGCGCGCCGGACCGTCGCTGTCCCGGTTGCCCTTGCCGCCCTTGTCGTTGCTGCTGCTGCTGCTGCTGCTGCTGCTGTCACTACTGTCATGGCTATCGGCGTCGGCCTCCCGCGGGGCGCCATCGTAACTGCCGGCGTCGTTATAGTCGTGCGGGCCTTCGGCAGCCGCAGCGGCGGCGTCACCGCCGTGGCCGGCGGCCCCCATTATGGCCGCGATCCAGTCCTCGCCGTGCGTGGCGTAAAACCCGTGTATGGCCCTCAGCTGCGCGTCGGAGAACTCTACGATCCCCTCAAAGTGGCGCGGCTCCACGGCCCTGATGTTTATCGAAAACGTGCGCGCCCCGGGCAGCGTGCGGCGCTCCGTGGTATAGTACACCAGCCTGTCCGCCGCCCTGCCGTGGTTCTTGAGCCCCCTGCCCGTCTTGCCATAGTACTCGTCGTGGGCGTCAAGCACCAGGATCCCGACCCGGGTCCCCGAGTCCATCACGTTCCACAGCATCGACTTTACCAGGTTGGACTTGCCCCTGCCCGTGGTGGCCGGAATCAGCACGTGGTGCCTGAATATGTCCCCGACCGGCAGCATGACCCTGGCGTCCTCTATCACCTCCGAGCCGCTCCTTATGCTTCCGACAAAGAGGCCGTCCTGGTTTCTCTTCTCCAGAAACGCCAGATCCTCCCTCCTGGCGGGCCTCAGCGTGCTGTGAAACGGGGGCAGCGCCTTGGGGGTGCTGACAGGCACGTCCCCGTCCCCGTCGGGCGCCGTCCCCACCCTGGCAAGCGGCCTTATGCTTGCGATCACATAGTTTACAATGTCCGGCTCGTAGAACGTGGATCCCCCAGGCTGCCCCTCATCCTCCTCTAGCGTCACGCCCGATATCATCTCGTGCATCTTGTCGTCTATCTGCGACGCGTACCTCAGATCAAAGACGGACAGGACAAGGTTGTCTCCCGTCTCCTTCTCCTCCAAAACCAGTATGTCGCCGATCTCCAGGGTCGCGCCCGCCTTCTGCCTCACCAGGATCTGGCCGAACCCGCCGCCGATCACCTGGCCTATCACGTCAAGACTGCCGGCCCGCCCCCTCATCATCCGGTCACCCTGTTGAGAATATCATGGAATATAATCGAATCAGGGTGGCGCGCCAGCATGCGCCGCCGCTCCGGACGCCCCTCCATGCGGGAGTAGAGGGAGCGCCTGTACATTGCGGCCTCCCTTCTGCGCACCTGCGCGTGCTTGTCCGCGTCGATCAGCCCGTACGGATACCCCGGTGCCGCGGCGTCGCCAGAGTTGGCCGCCAGGCTCCAGAACACGGCGTTTCTCTGGGCGTCGTCCATGTCACGGAACTGCCTGCACAGCACGTCAATCCGGAATACGAACCGCGACCTTGGGTGGAGCTTTGCCGCGAGCATCGAGGTCAGGCCGTCACCGAACATCCCCTCGGCGACGGGTACGTACCACCGGTCATGCCCCGCCTTGGCGGCGATCTCCGACGCGCGCGCCAGCAGCGGCTCGCCGGACTCTGTAAGCAGCCGGGTGGTCTTTGCAAGCCCGCAGACTATGACGCCCCTCCTCGCCGCCGTATCGTACAGCCTGCAGGCATACTGCCTCTCGACGTCAAGCGAGGTCTGAAGCGAGCCGTCCAAGACCAGTATGTCGCCGGGTCCAAGCTCGTCGGATGCTATCCGGGTCGCGAGCCTGATCTCGGCAAGCCGCCTGGCAAGCGAGGCAAGCGGGGAGGAGCCGTCAAGGGTCGTGGTCTTGCCGTCCGAGATTGAGAGGATCTCGTCCTTGTCAGGAAGGCACCCGGAGAACCCTTGCCCGTACGGGTAGATCAGGGTATCGAATGTCAGCGGTTCCGCGTGGCCCGCGCTGCCGGTGCCGTCACCGCCACGCGCGCCGCCGCGTGCGGCAGCATCGCCCGCGTGCGGCAGCACGCACGACAGAAACGTCGTCGTCCTCCGCCTCGCCGGGCCGTCACAGTCTCGGCCGTTGCCCCGGCTGCAGTCACTGTCATGGCCGTCGCCGCTGCCGCCGCCGTCATATTCTATACGGTTGCGCAGCCCGAGCTTCTCGGCTCCCCGAAACATGGAAGAATACACGCGATTAATAACGATCAGATAGTCCGGCGCCTCGGCCAGTATCCCGTTGCCGCCGTCGACAAAGGCCGTCCTTCTGGGAGGCGACGGGTCGGGCCTTATCCCTACAAACCCCGACGGCCTCATCTCAAACCGGGTCTTTGCCACGGCCCGCACCCTGTCGGCGTGCGCACGCGCGGTGGCGTGCGCCTCAAGATCAGACAGGAGCAGCTCGAACGGACCGCCGTCGTTGCCATTCACAAGGTGGGAGCCATGCCCGGGCTATTAAGAGTGTGCAACGCGGATTCGATCACGGGGAACGCCCGCCGCATCAGTGCAAAAAAAATAACTGGCCAGAGTGCATCGCAGGAAAGCCCGGCGGCATCCTGCTAGTCAAGCAGGACCACCGGCTTCCGGGTCAGCCCGATCACCTCCATGGTGACGTGCCCCATCGGCTCGTCGGTGCCGCCGAGTCCGCGGCGGCCCATCGCCACGAGGTCGACGTCGAGCCTGTCGGCCGTCTCTGCAATCTTTTTTGCAGGCATGCCGAGCTTTACGATCCGGGTGCAGCTGTGCACCTCCTGAGGAACCGACACGCTGCGGAGCACTATTCGGCCCTCCTCGCGCATCTGGCTGCTCAGCTGCTCGTCCATGTTCTCCTCGCCGCCGGAGTCGTCCTCGTCGGCCCACTCCATCACGTACAGGAGGTACACCCTCAGCGCCGAGACGTCCCTCAGGAGCCGGTTTGCGTTGTTGAGCGCGCGCAGGGAGCCGATGGAGCCGTCCACCGGGACCAGCACCTTGAGCAGGGACTGCGCTCCATCGCCGTCGCGTGCGCGGGCGCCTCCGTGCGACGCCTCGGCGTGCCGCTGCCGTCGTGCATACTCAGAGTCCCCGTGCCCGCCCGCGCCAAACATCTTGGCTGCAATCTCCCTTACGCTGTGGCGCGCCTCCAGTATGGGCAGCACGATAACTGCAATGGCCGCGGCCGCGGCCCACACTATGGCCATGACCACCCATACGGCAAACGAGAACTCGGTGAACACGTACTCGGTAAGGTAGAGCGAGGCGGGCCACACTATCACCAGGAATATTGAGACCCCCAGGCCTATCCGCTTTGACAGCGCGGACATGCGCGCAAGCCTGCGCTCGTCCGCGTCGCGGCGCAGCATGGAGCGGACCCTGTCATCGACAAGGAGTATGCGCTGCTTGAGATCCCTAAAGTCGAACCTCTCCGGAAACATGATGCTGCCGACGACCGTAACGACCAGCCCCGTCAGCATGGACGCGACGTTCCCGGCAAGCAGGGGCATGGAGCTGCCGGTGGACAGTATGCTGATCTCCCCGTGTATGGCCGACGCGGAGCCCAGCCAGGCCGCGACCCCGGCTACCAGCCCCGTCACGGCCGCCACGGTGGCGGCGTTTCTGTTCGTGCGGCCCCACAGTATGGACAGGGAGATGGGAGCAACGGCCGAGCCTATCAGGATCCCCATCGTCAGGTACACGTACTGCAGGCTGACGCCCAGCTGGAACAGCATGGATGCCATCAGGCCCATCCCGGCCCCGAACAGCAGTATGGCGTACCTGGAGACGCGCATCAGCTCCCTGCCCGTGGCCGACGGCTTGAGGTACGTCCGGAACACGTCGTATGTCATAAGCGACGAGACGCTGACCAGCTGCGAGGAGCCCGCCGCGGTCACGGCCGTAAACACGATGGCGAGTATCAGGATGGCGCCCATGTCCCCCATGATCTCCGCGGCCGCGGTGGGCGCGACGAGGCCCAGCCCTATCTGATCCTCGCTCAGTGTCACGCCGGTGGCAATGGCGGCCAGCCCCAGCGTGGTGGCAAGCGTGAACGGTATCGCAAACCATACCAGCCCCCCGATGATAAAGCCCCCCACCACGGAGCGGGGCCTGGCCGCGATCGCGCGCTGCCAGTACGACTGGTCCACAAACACGGTGCCAAAGTTGCCCACGATGTTGATCACGCCAAACACGAGGGCTCCGGCCGACGCAAGTGTCAGGTAGCTTCCCATCGCGTTGCCCTCCACCGGGTTCAGTACGGACGCGGCGGACAGCTTGTCGTACATGCCCGATATCCCCCCTATGTCCGGCGACACAAAGTAGATCACCGACACGAACGCCAGCACGACCACGAAGATAAAGCCCGCGTTGATGTACTCTGCAAAGAACGTGGCCTTGAGGCCGCCGAATATGGTATACAGCACGATCCCGGCGGGCAGCAGGAACGCGGCAAGCGTGATGTCGACGCCGGTAAGCGAGTTGACGACGGCGGCCCCGCCCAGCACGAGCATGGCGGTCACGATCGTGTTTGTCATGAGCCCGAAGAGCAGGAAGACCTTGTGCGCGTGCTTTCCGTACCTGACGTTTATCATCTCCGCGAACGTGTGGGTCATGGGCGCCCTCCGCTTCAGCTCGACGGCCAGTATCGAGAACAGTATGACCTGTATGCACGCGCCCGCCGCGTACCAGAACGAGCCGGCCACGCCGAACTCGAACGTTACGGTGGAGGACTGGAGCAGCGTGGCGGCCCACGTCCAGGCCGACACTATCGAGGCAGCGATCAGCCCGGTCTTTATGGTGCGGCCCGCGGTATAGAACCACTCGGAGGTCTTGCGCGTGCCAAGCCACTTGGTCTCGGCCTTTACCATCAGCGTGACGGTCAGGGCCATCACGAGCCCCACGCCTATCATCACCAGAAACCCGACGTTCTCGGGGAGTATCGCGGCCAAGCAGAGAATCAGGCACGCACTAGTATTAAAATGCGGCCCGGCTTCCAGAGTATGAGTCCACATACTCCTGCAATCAGGCGCAAATCCCGCACCGTAACCGTCCCCTACGCACGACGGGCGGACTCGTGCTTTCCCGCTGGCTGCCATGCCTCGTTTGCCCGTGCGTCCCGCTGCCCGCTGTTGCGCATGCAGGACATCGCGCCATGCTGCTACTGCAGCAGTCTCCGCCACGTGCCAGCCTGCCGCTCATTCGCACGGCCAACCGCCCGGTTACGCGCGTCAAGCCCAGCATAGGCACAGGACAACAGGCGGCCGTCCGTGCCGGCAGAATGCGTGGGAGCCGCCGATCAAAAAAGTACATATGAGATGCCATGCCATGCCATACAGAAAGATCATGGTTGACAGGATTGACGAGATGATAATCTCGGCGCTGAGCCAGGACGCCAGACAGTCCGTGTTCGAGCTCTGGGATCGCGTCAGGGGGTTCGGATACAGCGTCACGGAAGAGGAGATAGAGTCCCGCAAGCAGGCCCTGGAGGACAGCGGCGTCATAAAGGGATACACGATATCGGTGGACACCAAAAAGCTGCCCGGCCGCATCATACGCGTCGACCTGGTCACGTTCAGGACGTCCCAGGCGCTGCAAAAGAGGCTGGAGGGGCTCAAGCGCTACCTGCAGGACGCGCCGTTCGTGGCGTTCTCCGGCAGGACCAGGGGCGGGTACGACTGGATCACCATAAAGTCATTTCTGAGCGCGGAGATGGCCGACGAGGAGAACGACATTTACCGTAACCTGTTCGGCGACATACTCCAGACCTACGAGGTCTATGACTTTGTGCCGCAATCAGAGGCGTCGCTTTATTCCATGTCGTATACCGAAAAAGAATATCAAGAATTCCTCAAAGAGTGGATCCCGCCGTTCATCGGCAAGTGAGGACAGGGGCAGGGCCTGGGTTTGCACCAGATTATTTGCGGAGGCGTATCCTAAAGTCACTCTGATCAAGTCCCGAGTGTTCTATCAGCCTTGTCGCGCTCCTTAGAATGCAGAACTTGTCGAGTTTGATATAGAGGAAGAACCTACCACGAACAAGCCTGTAGAACGTTGGGAACGTTGTCTTGTTCTCCACCGTAACGATTGGATTCTTCAGCCCGGGAGGGAACGGGCATCTAGATTCGGTCATGTGCCCGCTGTCGATTAGGTGTTCGGCAACTCCAACCAGTACGTCAATCCAGTGGTTGCAGGTTACCGGCGGCTTATCCCCGCATACAAGCCCAACGGGCAACTTTCCGTCGGGCCGGAACTGTGAGATCGGCACGCCGGAGGGGGCCTGCCACTCTTCCACGGGTGCCGGCGGCGAAGACGAATCGTATCCGGTAGCGCCAGGTTTGGTGATCCTAAAGTCATCGAAACCAAGCCCCGCATGCTCTATGATCTTCCTTGCGTTGGACACAACAGCTTGGGAGTTCAAATTCGCGTTGAGGTAAAGTCCCGACCTGGTTCTCTTGCTAAATCTCATCTTCGCTCCCGTCTGATGGTACTCTCGCGTGTTCAAGATTGCGCTTTTTGGGCCGCTTGCCAGCGGACAGTCGGATTTAGTTATGTATCCACCGTCTACCAGATAGTCAGTCACTCCAACCAGTACGTCAATCCAGTGGTTGCAGGTTACCGGCGGCTTATCCCCGCATACAAGCCCAACGGGCAACTTTCCGTCGGGCCGGAACTGTGAGATCGGCACGCCGGAGGGGGCCTGCCGCCTCTGCAGGTCGTCGTCGGGAGACGTGGGGGAGACAATTCTCATCACATAATTGCGATCCAGATCGGACAAGTGCTTGGAGATCTTGGCTGGATTACCCTGTGTTATTTTTATCCTAAAGTCTTGGTCATGGCCAAACGGGCTCACAGTGAACTTTTGCCACACGTTTCCGTCCGTAAGAACACCGTGTCCCATGTTATTCTTTTGAAGATACGCTATCAACTGATCCTCATCCTTGGGCTTGAGTCCGTCCAGCTTTTTGGCCTCTATCAGCATACGATCCCCCAGCTTGTAATCCCATCTTCCACCGTCGCCCTCCTCGTACCGGACCTCCACCGGATCGTCCAAACGCCACCCCAGTTCCTTGAGCACGGGGTCGATCAGCGCATATCTAGTCGCGGTCTCGTTGTTAATATCATCCCTATGTTTTTCGATCTTGCTCTTTAGCTTTACAACGCGTTTAATCAGATCCAACACAACGAATCAACATGCGATCTTTATAGACATATTGTCTTGGTGTATGCGCCTGCGAGTCATCGACTGCGGCTGCCAGAGCAATGCTCCCGCTTGTACCTCAGCGCGTCGTCTATCATCGCGTGAGCCTGCATCCTCGTCTTCATCAGGAACTGTATCAGCTCGACCTGGCTGTGCGGGCCGTCCCTGCCCGCATCCTCTATCAGCTCGTCGATCCTTGAGAGCGTGATCCTGAGCGCGAGGATGCTGCGCTTTACGACGGCGGCCTCCCTTGTCTTGGCCGCGGCCGCGCCGGCGTCGTCGTGCGCGGCGGGCCGCGCCCCCTCCGACCAACCGGGGGGCGCCATTCCCGAATAGTCGTACGCCTCTGCCTGCTTTAGCTGGCCCTTGACCCGACGTATCTGCTTGACTGTCATCTTGTTGTCTATGATCTCCTGCGCCAGCTCCGAGGCGCGGCCGCCTAGCGCGGCGTCGGTCAGCTCGAGGGCCTGGCTGATTCCCAGCACGCGATCCCTTACCCTGTTGCGCACATCCTCGGGCAGTCTCAGCAGCTGGATCCTGTGCGAGACGTACTCTTCGCTCTTTCCTATCCGCCTCCCAAGCTCGCTGACGCCGCCCCATCCAAAGTCATCCACGTACCGCTGGTACGACATGGCCTCCTCGACCGGGTCGATCGTCTTGCGCTGGAGGTTCTCGGTAAGCTGCACCTCGTACGCCTCCTTGTCGTCAAACTCCACAATCTTGCACTGTATGAACCTCCATCTGAGCGACCTGCATGCGGCAAACCTGCGGTGCCCCGCAACAATCTCAAAGCCCCGCTCAAGCGGGCGCACTACTATGGGCTGCAGCAGTCCGTGATCCCTGATGCTGGCCTTGAGGGCCTCAATCTCCGTGGAGTCCTTCGGGTCGGGGCTGCGGGTGGGGAACTTTGACGGCCTTACCATCCTCAACTCTATGGGTTCGACAAGCGAGTTATCGTACGGTTCCATAATTACAGCCAAACCATATACGTGTGCGGAATATTTATCATTTTTATAGTCATATTGGGATCGGCCGTGCCGGGATGCGTCTGTCACGAGAACCACAACCGCTGTCAAAAAGGGTCATGCTGGACGTTACGCGGCCTGAATGGCCGCCGCAGGTCTTCCGTACGCCCCGCGCCGGCATGGCGCTCCCTTGCCTGAGGAGGCGGGCCTTTCTCCGCGTTATTATATGGGAATTCTCCATGCCGTGTATGACCAGCTATATCGAGATCTACTGCTCCAGCTGCAAAAAGACGCTTGGCAGGTACAATACCAAGTTTTACAACGATGACAAGATAAGGGATCTGCTAAAGACCACCCATTCGGTGCACGTAAGGGACGGCCACGCCGTGGATATGAGGAGGACGGACTAGGGGATTCTGCCGATGTTGCGTCACCGTAAAGCCGTCGTCACGCGCACCGCAAGCATCGCCAGCAGGCGCCTTACTGGCTGCCGTGATGGCCACGCCTGGGCGCCATGCGGGCGGCGGCCTCCGCTGCCTGACTGAGGCTCGACACCCTGACTAGCCGCGGCGGGGATTCTGCAACCGCGGTGTTCCACGGCTGCGTGTACAGGATCACCCGCTTGCCGTTGCGCAAAAACGCCTCCGCGTTTACGGGCGAGTCGTCTATGAACACGTCATAGTCCAGATCGGCCTTCATGTGCCCGGCCGCCACGTGCACGTACCTCCGGTACGATACGTCGTGAAGCTTGAGCCACATCCTTACGTGCCTGTTCGTCGACGGCGACCGGGCCGTGACGATGTCCACCGCGCCTATGCGCGACAGCCCCTCCGTCACGCGGGCCAGATCCGGCTCCGTGGGGGGCAGGGAGTCCCATTCGTTCCAGCATGCGTCAAGCTGGGCGTAAAAGTCCCGCTTCTTGATGCCGTATCTTGACCAAAAGTCCCAGTCGGCCATGTCTGACTTGGAGAGCGGGCTGAGCCTGCCCGGGTTTGTCATGCGCAGCCACGTCTGCATCACGTCGGCCAGCACGCCGTCCACGTCCAAGGCTATCCTGCAGATGCCGTCATGTCCGTCGTCGCAGTTGCCACCACTGCTGCCGCCGCCGCAGTTGCCACCACTGCTGCCGCCGCCGCCATTCATGGCGGTTAACCCTCCTTCTGAAACTCTTCGAGCAGCCGCCTCTGGGTGCGGTTGAGTTTTTTTGGTATCCCGACGGCAAGGTGCACCAGCATGTCGCCCTTGCCGCGGCTGCGGACGTGCGAGACCCCCTTGCCCCTCACCTTTATGGTGTCGTTTGGCTGGCTGCCGGGATCTATCCTTATGGTTTCCATGCCGTCAAGCGTGGGAATCTTCATGGTGCATCCGAGCGCGGCGTCCACCATCGGGACGTGCAGGCGCATGTGTATGTCCTTGCCATCGCGCTCAAAGAGCTTGTGCCTCACGACCCTCACCCTCACTATCAGGTCGCCGTTCCGGCCCCCGGGCACCTCGTCGCCCTCCCCCTGTATGGTGTAGTCCCCGTCATCGACTCCGGGGGGTATCTTGAATGCAATGGGCTTTTTTCCCTTGCGGCTGCCGTTCCCCTTGCATTTGCCGCACGGATTCTCTATGGCCATGCCCTGGCCCCCGCATGCAGAGCAGGGCATTGCGGTTACAAAGGAGGCAAACCCCATCTGGCGCGTCTTCCTGATCTGGCCCTGGCCCCCGCATGCAGAGCACGCATTCCTTCCGGTCCCGGGGCGGCATCCCGTCCCGCTGCACTCCCCGCAGGTTATGCGCTTTTGGACCTCGATCTCCAGGTTCTTGCCGTGCAGGACCTCCTCGAGTGTAACCGACGTCTCGACTAGGCGGTCGGCGCCCTCGCGGCTCCGGCCGAAGCCGCCGCGGCCACTGCCCCCAAAGATCTGCTCAAAGATGGACTCGAATCCGCCGCCGTCCCGGCCGAATACCTCGTCAAAGTTTCCGCGCGCCCCGCCGAAGATATCCTCCGTGCTGTACTGCCCGTCGACTCCCGCATGCCCGGCCCTGTCGTACAGCTGCCGCTTGGAGCCGTCGGACAGCACCGCATACGCCTCGGATATCTCCTTGAAGTGCTCGGCGGCCTCGGCCGTGCTGTTGCGGTCGGGGTGGAACTTTAGCGCCAGCTTGCGGTACTGTCTCTTTATCTCGTCGGCGGGCGCGTCCTTGGCAACGCCCAGAACCTCGTAATAGTCACGCTTCGAACTCACGGCACGTCATGCTCTGAGTGTTTTACGTATAAACGATATCAAGCCGTACCTCGTGCCGCAGGGTCACGACTGGCCCGTCTGGTGCGGATCCTTTTGCGCCGAGTCGCCGTCGTTGCTGCTGTTGTCGTTGTCGTCGTCACTGTCTGCACTGCCAGCGTCGCCGCTTTCCCGCGCGCCCTCCGACTGCTGCCCTTCTGGATCCACCTTTTCAAACACGTTCTCTTCACCCTCGGGGGCCGACTGTTGCTGCTGTTGCTGTTGCTCTGCCCCCGGAGCGGCATTCTTGTACAGCTCCACGGTCACCTCGTTTACGATCGTTTGAAGGGCCTCCAGCTTCGGCTTTAGCTCCTCCGGCTCCCTGTCCAGGGCCTCCTTTACCTCCTTTGCCGCGTCGGTAATCTTGATGCCCTGCTCCTGGGTTATCTTGTCCTTGAGGTCCTGGGTTACCAGCTTCTCGGTGGTGTAGATATAGCTCTCCGCCTCGTTCCGGAGGTCTATCTTTTCCTTTTTCTTCTTGTCCTCCTCGGAGAACTTTTCGGCGTCATCCTTTAGCTTTTCAATCTCGTCCTCGGACAGCTTGGTGGACGACTCGATCGTGATCTTTGCCTCCTTCTGCGTCCCGAGATCCTTTGCAGTCACGTTGATTATTCCGTTGGCGTCGATGTCGAACTTGACCTCTATCTGCGGCACGCCCCTTGGCGCCGGGGGCAGGTCCGTCAGGTTGAAGCTTCCAAGCGAGACGTTGTCCGAGGCCATCGGGCGCTCCCCCTGCACCACGTGTATGGTAACGGCCGTCTGGTTGTCCGCGGCGGTGGTAAAGACCTTGGACTTTGAGGTGGGTATGGTGGTGTTGCGCTCTATGAGCGGCTCCCTGACCCCGCCCAGCGTCTCTATCCCGAGCGTCAGCGGCGTCACGTCAAGCAGCACGATGTCGCTTGTAACGTCGCCCGCTATGATGCCGGCCTGGATCGCGGCGCCCATTGCGACTGCCTCCATCGGGTCCACGCCGGACTCGGGCGTCTTGCCGGCCACCTCGCCGACGAACTTTCTTACAAGCGGTATCCTGGTGGGGCCCCCGACCATCACTATCTTGCCGATGTCAGAGGCCGTAACCTTCGCATCCTCGAGCGCCTTTAGTATGGACGGCTTGCAGCGCTGCACTATCGGGTCGATGAGCTCGTCGAGCTTTGCCCTGGTGATCCTGATCTCGAGGTTCTTTGCGCCCGACGAGGGGTCGTTTGCTATGAACGGCAGGTTGACGTCAGTCTCCATTACGGTGGACAGCTCGATCTTTGCCTTTTCGGCCGCCTCCCGTATGCGCGTCATCGCAGTCACGTCGGATCCAAGGTCTATGCCCTCCTTTTTGCGGAACTCGTCGGAGATATAGTCGATCAGGGCCTTGTCCATGTCTGTCCCTCCGAGCTGCGTGTCGCCGGAGGTGCTCATCACCTCAAAGACGCCGCCGCCCATCTCCATTATGGTAACGTCCAGCGTGCCGCCGCCAAAGTCAAAGACCAGTATCTTCATGTCCTCCTTTGCCTTGTCCAGCCCGAACGCAAGCGAGGCTGCCGTCGGCTCGTTGATTATCCGGACAACATCAAGCCCCGCGATCGTGCCGGCGTCCTTTGTGGCCTGGCGCTGGTTGTCATCAAAGTATGCCGGAACCGTGATGACTGCCTTCTGGACAGGCTCACCGACGAACGCCTCCGCGTCCTTTTTGATCTTTTGCAGGATGAACGCCGAGATCTGCTGCGGCTTGTAGTCCTTGTCCTGTATGCGGAACGTGTGATCGGATCCCATCTTGCGCTTTGCCGCGACGATGGTGTTTGCGGGGTTTGTGACGGCCTGCCTGCGCGCCGGCTCCCCCACCAGGAGGTCGCCCTCCTTTGAGAACGCCACGACGGAGGGAAAGGCCTTGCCGCCCACGGTGGCGCCCTCGGCCGCCGGAATTATGGCGGGTTTGCCGCCCATCATTACGGCAGCAGCAGAGTTGCTGGTGCCAAGATCAATGCCGATAACCTTACTCATTATTTACCGCGCTACTCCTTTTTTGATATGACGACCATTGAAGGCCTTATAATCGTATTTTTCATCACGTAGCCGCGGCGCAGCTCCTTTGTTATGGTGTTCTCATCAAGCAGCGGATCCACCTCCGAGGAGACGGCCTCGTGCATGTTCGGGTCGAATATCTCTCCGAGAGCGTCGATGGGCCTGACCTCGTACCCCTCAAGCACCGAGTCCATGTTGCGCAGTATGGAGTCAAGCCCCTCCGTGTCAACCTGCTCCTTGGCAAACGTGTCGCGGGCCCTGACAAAGTCGTCCCGCACGCCGAGCACGTCGGACACGAGCCCCCCCAGCCTCGCGGCAACCCCGGCCTCGATCTCAGACGCCGTCCTCTTCGTAAGGTTCTGGTAGTCGGCAAGCGCGAGCTTGAGCTTCTGCTCGTACCCGGAGGACTTGGCCGCCTCGGCCTGCAGCAGGTTGTACAGCTGCGCGGGGTCCATGTCAGGCGACGGCGCCGGCGGCGCCGTGCCGTCGTGCCCGGCATCGCGGGTGCGGCTGCCGTCGTCTGGCTCCGGCTCTGACTCTGCAGCGGCCGTGGCCGCATCCGCGGTCGGTTCGGGGCCCGCGGCGCCGCCGTCTGAACCTCCGTCGTCGTTTCCGCCGGCAACATCCCCGCCGGCAACATTCTCAATTGTAATCTCCCCGCCGGCCGCGTAATCCGCTTCGGCTACCGCGCCGGGATCGCGGCCGCCGTCACCTCCGCCACCTGCAGGCGGCCCGTTGTTTTGTGACATCATCTAGCGCCACGGCGCAGGCGATTTATAATTTAACAACTGGCGCGCCCTTAGTTGGCTGCGCAGCCATGCCTGCGCCTCATTCCGCGGTTGAGGGCACACACCAAGAGTTCGGGTTATGCAACGAACTACGATCCTTCAAACTGCTCGCACAGCGGGGTGGCCTTTACCACCACCAGGTTGGGCTTTTCGGCCTTGGCGGCCGCGGCCAGCTCAAAGTCCTTCATGGAGCACGGGATGACGGCCATTGGCTTGTCAGTCAAAAAGATTCCCGGCGGCAGCTCCGCGTACACGTCCACGTCGGCCAGCCAGTCGTGCAGCCGGCTGGCCAGCACGTTGCACATCTCGTTGCGGTCGCCGCGCATCAGGTGGTCATCAAACGACCACAGTATGACCACCTTGGTCTTGGTGGTACGCATGTCACAGTCCCTTATGATCTGCTTTGTGTTGTCCACCAGCCGCCGGATGTACGAGTCCAGGCCCTTTGCGTACAGCGTGGGCAGTCGCTGAAGCGACTTTGCATCCTCAAGGGACAGCCCGACGACGCGCATGTCAAGAAGCCCGCCGACCATCCCGTCCAGGTACGACTCCTGCATGCGGTCGTCGACTGCCATCTCCGGGACGCTCTCCCTTGGAACGAACTGCGCCACCTCGAGCATGGTGCATATGGACGCAAACCTGGATACGATCTCCATTGCGTGTATGTACTCCGACGCGGCCAGCGTCGCGAACTCCGCGGGGTTCTCCGGATCAGGCGCGAAAATTGCGGCAAGCCGGCCGTCGACCCTCCCGGGATCGGCGGAGCCGACCATCCGGGGCGGCGGGCGGCCGCTCTCCAGCGGATAATAGTAGTAGGACACCTCCGAGCCCACCTCGAGCCCGGTATCGTGCTGCAGTATAGACACGTACTCGCTGTTCTCCCCGATGCCGACCGGCACGCAGAATACCACGGAGGCGCCCTCCTTGACGTGCTCCACCGCATCCTTGAAGAGCGAGTGCGTGCTTGCCTTTGTGCTGTGCAGCTGGGCGCGTATGCGCGGCGCAAAGAACAGATAGTCAGACCTTGAGACGGCCACATGCAGCGGCTCGAGCGACATTATGGGCTCGTCGTCCTGCAGGGAGGATATGTGCGGGTACGTCCTGGCGATCTCCGCGTTCAGTTCGATTGCAGTGGGATTCGACTCGTCTATGATAAAGACGGTCGCGCCGTCTATGGCGGCCTGCCGCGCTATGTCGTAGCCCTCCGTGCTCATCCCAAACACGGACACGGTCATGGCGCGATCATGCGCGCCGCTGCCGGCACTGTCACCATCAGGGGCGGCCCTGCCGCCCCTCTTGCCGCCACCCTTCTTGCCGCCATCTTTTTTGCCACCTGTCCTTTTTGCCGCCATGATACACCGCAGCGGCTTCTTTAAAAAAACTTATTGCGCAGGCGGCCTAAAACGCAATCTAAAAAGTTCATTAAGGGATGTGCGGCTGCCCGTTTACTGTCAGCCCGGTAGTGTAGTCAGGTCAAGCATGGAGGGTTTTGGTCCCTCCGACCCCAGTTCGAATCTGGGCCGGGCTACCAACATTGCCATCACCATACTTGCGCGGTAACTGTTAACGTGGTTCTTGAAAACTGGTCAGTTTCAGGCATGGATCGAGCATCTGACGAGAAAAACCATCGAAAACTTAGGCAGGACGTTAACAGTACCTTGCGCGGAGGCTGCAGTTGCCGCCACCGTCATCGCCGCCACCATTACAGTCACACGTTGAGCCGAGTAAGCAACCTGGATGCCACTACAAACAGCGCGCACGCAAGGACGGCCAGAACCGCCACCTCCACCGCGACAAACGCGTCGACGCTGCCGAATATGCCTGCCCTTATCACGTCCACCAGATACGTCAGCGGGTTGAGGTAGAACGCTGTCCTCAGCGGCTCCTGGACGCCCTCGGCCGGATAAAAGGCCGTACTCACGAACGCAAAGAAGAGAAAGACCGTATTGATGATAACGTTGAACCCCTCGCTTGAGCTCAGTCTGGTCGATATTATCGACGCGAGCGACCCGAACAGCACGGATCCCGCAACCGCGCCAAACACGATGATCGGTATGGTAACAAGCGAGATCTCTGCATCCTCAAAGAAGACCGGATAGCCGACTGCCATGATGAACGCGGCGCTGACCAGGCCGACTATGGCAATCGTGCATATGTTGCTGATGATATAGTGACCCCTGGTGAACGGCCCCGACATTATCTGCTCAAACATGCCGTGCCGCCTGTCGTTCCAGATTATTATCCCAGAGACCAGGGTGCTGTTCATTATGTTGAACCCGATCATGCCGGACGCGAGGAACGCGGGATAGTCAAGATCCTTGGCCGCGCCAAACTGTATGCCCTGGACGAGCGGCGCGTATGCAAATCCCGCGACAAAGATGTAGACCAGCGGGAAGATCACCTGCCATATGAGGAACCCCGGATTCAGCGAGATGGTAATGTTGCGGTTTACCAGCCGGATTATTGGATGCGTCATGCCCGCCTGCCCCCGCGCCGGCTGTTCCGGCGGCCGCCGCCATCGCCCCCCGCGCCGGCATCCGGCCCGCCCTGCTGCCCCTTCAGCTCTTCTGTCATGTTCAGGAATATCTCCTCCAGACTGGTGGGGACGGCCGACAGGTCCTCTATCTCGATGCGGTTCTCGCGCAGTATCCCCAGTACCCTGAGCAGCACCAGCTCCGATTCGGAGGAGCGGATTGTAATGGCGGCGCGGCTGCCGGTGCGGCTGCCGCCGCCTCCGCCAAAGCGGTGATCGCCGCCAAACTCGATGCGGCATCCGTCCATGCCAGAGAGCAGGTCGCGTATGTTGGGGGGCCTGTACGGCAGGTGTATCTTTATGGTCTTCTCGTCCCCCAGCTTCGCCTTGAGGGCGTCAGGCGTGTCCACCTCAAGCAGCCTGCCGCGGTTCATTATCGCGATCTCGTCGCACAGGTACTCGGCCTCCGTCAGTATGTGCGTCGTATAGAAGATGCTCAGCCCCGTCGCCCTTACGCGGTTCTGCAGATAGTCAAGCAGGTCGCGGCGCGCATTGGGGTCGAGGCCTACAGTCGGCTCGTCCAGAAACAGCAGGTCCATGTCGTGCATGAACTCGCGGGCCACCTGCACTCGCCTGCGCTGCCCTATCGAGAGATCCTCGTTGCGCCTGCTCCGTACCCCCGCCAGGTCAAACTCCTCCAGAAGCGACTCGGTCCTGTCGCGGCGCGTGCCACCGGGCACGCCCCACATCATCCCGTACTTGTCGAGCGCCTTTTCCACCGACAGCGTGGGCTCGTAGCTCGGCTGCTGCAGCACCACGCCTATCCTCTGGCGCACCCGGAGGGGGCGCTTCACGGCGTCGATGCCCAGTATCGATATGTCGCCGGAGGTGGGCCTGACCAGCGTGGTCAGCATCTTGATGGTGGTGGACTTGCCCGCCCCGTTGGGCCCCAGAAACCCAAAGACGCGGCCCCGTTGCACCCGGAACGTGACGTCGTCTACTGCGCTGGTCCGGCCGTACATCTTTGAGATGTGTCTGGCATCGATGCACGTGTCGGCGGTATCTGCGTGCGGCATTTTCCCCAACCTTCCTCCCGCCGCCCCTACTAATAATATCCACCACGCGCGCAGGCGGCCCGCGAGTGGGCGGGGGAGCCGTCCGCGCGCGCCGGGCGCATGCAGGAGGTGAGAGGAACGCGATGCAGAGGCCGCCGAATAAATAAGATCATAAAATATTGCGGTTTGGAACTTTTATTATACAGCACTCCTCCCACAAAAGCGACGAGACGATGCAGAATATCGACGAGCTGATAGACGAGATCATCAGGCAGAGCCCCGGCGCAAGCAGGGAGGAGATAAAGGGCCGCATAGCGGCCAAGATAGAGGCAGTCGGCCCCGGGTACCTGACTGAGAGGGGTGCGGCATTCTTGGTGGCCGGAGAGTACGGCGCCACCATAGCAAAGCCGATCAAGTCGGACGTCAGCATAAAGGACCTGTACGCCGGGGCAAACGAGGTGACCCTGGAAGTCAGGCTGCTAAGCGTGTCGTCAGTCAGGAAGTTCACCCAGAAGGACGGCGGGCAGGGGGCCCTGAGGACGATGTCGGTGTACGACAGCCCGAATCATACGGCAAGCGTAAAGCTGTGGGGCGACAAGGCGACCCTGCCGGGCATCAGCGAGCTGAGTCCGGGCGACTACATCAGGATATCAAAGGCGTACATCAAGGAGGACAGGGACGGCTCGCTGGCAATCCACGTCGGATCGGGCACCGACATAGAGCCGGTCGCGGAGCCGCGGCGGGAGATACCGTCCATCGAGTCCATAACGATGGACGTGAGCAAGCTGCCAGAGATGCAGGGCGACGGCGAAGGGCAGGCGTCGGGAATGGGGGCCTCGAACCTAGCCGTATCGGGCAAGCTGGAGGGCGACATCACGCTCATGGAGTACACCAGGCAGCAGACCGGCGAGCGCGCCACGGCGCTAAAGATGAGGATCAGCGGCGATGACGGGGTGTCCAGGCGCGTGGTGCTGTGGGGCAAGGACATGTCATCGGTTCCAAAAAAGATAGTGTCCGTGTCGCCAAAGGTCGTGCTGCTCGGCGTCTCGGCGAGGACGACGGATCAGCAGCAGCAGCAGTCCATGGAGATACACGGGAACGACTCGACGCGCATAATCATACAGGACGAGGGCGGCGCGGACGGCAGCTCCATGGAGCCGATTACGATACGCATACTGGCAAAGCCCCCTCCGTCCCAGACGGGCAGGCAGGCGATCCTGGGCATAGACGCAATGGGAACGCTGTACTCTGTCATCGACACGGACCAGATATCGGCCGCATACAACGAGGGCGAGATTGTAGAATGCATGCCGGCCCAGCTGCACGGCGCCAACGTCGTAATAGACTCCAGCTCGTTTATCAGGAACGCGGAGGGCGACGTGGCCGCATCGATTCCGACGCTGCACGAGGCCACGACCCCAATTACAGATGCGAGGCCGGACGCCGGCCCCTCGCTTTACTGCATCAACTGCATAGTGATAAACGCGCCGGACACGAGGGAGATACAGACCAAGGGCGGCGAGGAGATACCTCTTGCCGAGATGGTCGTGGCAGACGGCTCAGGCGAGGCCGTACTAAAGGCGTGGAGAAACCACGCAAGGACGCTTGAGCGGTGCGAGATGGGGGGCAAATACGTCATAACGGGCGTCAGGGCGCAGCGCGGCATGGGCGAGGAGACGGACCTTACACTGACCGAGTACTCCGTGGTCAGGAACGTCGAGGACAAGGGCGGCGCGGGCAGTGGCGGCGCGGGCAGTGGCGGCGCGGGCAGTGGCGGCGCGGGCAGTGGCGGCGCGG
>JAPPIP010000108.1:37165-38050 GCA_028820595.1 Nitrososphaerota archaeon
GCAGTGGCGGCGACGCCCAACCCCAGTCAGACAGCCAATACTGATAACCATCAGTATCAGCGCACCGGCGCCGGCACTACACGGACACCACATGCCAAATGCTCGCGCGCCAGAGTGCCTGTCCTCAGGCTGGCGCCAGGCCAAACTTCCTCTTCAAGCTGGCGCGCCGGAAGTTGGGCCTCTGCGACTCGTAGATCTGGGAGATGATGTCATAGCAGTGGAGACAGAGCCGCAGGTGGTTCACATTGTCAAGACCGCGGGCATGCCTTGCGTCGTTTCGAACGGATCTGATTACCTCCATCTTGTACGAGAAAACGTCCTTGCGCCTAAAAACCGGCTCAAAATGGTTCCGCCAGTTGTCCCTCCGGGTTATTATCCTCTCATACGCGTCAAAATTGACATAGTCAAACATGGAACGGGCTGGCTTGTTCAACACGTCGCTCATCTTTTTTTCGTGCTGGTGCCTCTGCTCCGCGTCCTTTCTGATGTCGACGGGCAGGCAGGCGCCCTCCCAGCCCTCGACGGGGGAGAGGGTCTCCACGATGAAATTTCTCAGCAGGGGTTCAAACACGTCAAGCACCTCCGAGCTGCTGGGGCCTGCTGCGGACTTGCCTGACGCTCCCGACGGCGCTGCCATGCCGTAGGTGCTCTAGAACCCTTAAAAAAAATTCCGGCCGGGTTCGGGGGAATTACATACATTAGTTCACTTTGGCCCGATGCGGGCAGTTAATTCGCCTCCGGGCCGCCGCTGCTATTCGCGCGCCGCCAGCACGTCGGCTATCAGGGGCCACAGCGGGCTGCTGTATTTCTCGGAGTTGGCGCGGGCCTCCGCCGCGGTCGTCGGGTTCGGGTGGTCGATCTCGCCGAACGCGGCCAGCACGCGGT
>JAPPIP010000088.1 GCA_028820595.1 Nitrososphaerota archaeon
GGACAAAAAATTTCACGTGAATGGTAAAAATCTAGGCACGAGGTTAACACTTACGGCATCCGTATGTACGGCCCTCCTGCCGCTGGGGGCGGGCGCGGCGCTGGGAATCATAAAGACGCCGTACGGGACGGCGGACGTCGTGCTGCTCGCCATGCTGTCGCTGCTTGCGGCCCGCCTCCGGACAGGGGCGGGCGGCGGTGGCTGGACGCAGAAGATGCGCAGAAAGCGGCTCGAGACAAAGCCGCGCAGAAAGTCCAAGGTGCTCGGGTTCCCGCGCAGGCTTGACGTCGATACCGCGCAGAAAGGCGACCGCGTCCGGGAGATACCATGCGCCGACCTGGACGAGCTGAAGTCCATACGCGTCACCATACATGGTGGCGATGGCGCCGTGTTGGGTAACAGGCTAGTCCGGTGCTACCTGGATGACGAGCTGATAGACGCGTTGCGGACATCCGCCGAGGGCGCGCTGGTGCTGCACGTCAGGCCCGAGCGCGAGGGCCCTAGGATCCTTACTATACGGGAGCACGCGGGCGGCGCGGTCCTGCTGCGCAGGACGCTGCGGTTTGTGCGTCGCGCCGGTACCGGTGGCGGCAACGGCAGGTGATCGGCATGGGCATCTACTGGGTCAGGATATACGGCAAGACCAGGGCCGAGCTGGAGGTAACCGCGGACGGGACGGTCCTCTGCACCGCCAACGGCGGCCAGACAAGCCACTTTGCGGTGCCCCTCCGCGATCTGGTGTTTGCAGAGCAGGTATCGCACGACACCGTGCTGCTCAACTTTTTCCACGACGGCGACGCAGACTCGCTGGCGCAGGTCTTCATGACCTCTGGGAACTGCTCCGCCATGATGGGCGAGATCATGTCTGCCGTGTCGTCATCACCTTCATCACCATCATCACTGGCTGAACCTAAAGCCCCTGCCGCTCTCGGTAACGACTGACCGTGCCGCCGTCAGGGGTCGGGGCGGTGCGGGCCAAGCTCCGTGTGCCGCTTATTGACAGACCCGCCTCTGCCATGGCCGCACACGCATATCTGCGCCGCCGCCCGTGTACAGGTGCCCTGTCCTGACGTTTTCGGGACCCGTCAGACGGCCTCCGGCTCCGGACTTGTCCTGCTATTGGGCCGGATCTCACAAATAAATACGAGCGATGGCTATACGTCACATGGCACGATCAAACGGCCCTCTTGGATATGTGGACATGCAGCTGCACACGTATGCGATGAACGTATGCCCACTGTTGTGGCGCGAGGTGGATGCCTAGATGCCCATTGACGACGTTGATCCAGGCACCGTCCATACGACGGCGTATGTGTCGTCTGACGCCGTATCAAAGAGCGATGACGAACCAGTCTCCGAGGAAATAATAGACGACGTACTGAGTGGCGTCGAGGCTTACAGAAACGGCGAGCGGTTTTACACGGGGAAAGAAGTATTAAAAATGCTGGATGCAGATGACGAGTCGTGAACGTTGCATACTATACGCGGTTTAATAAAAACCTCAAGAAAATCAGCAAGTCCGACAAGCAGATTGCCGAAACAATTATCTCCAAAATGGATGAAGTCGGAGAAACCCTGTGCAATATTGAGCATCCGTACAAGATTCTGAACAATGTTGGACTAGATCGCCTTACGACAAACAGGTTTGTGGAAAGAGACGTACCCGCATACAGGATGCGTATCGGCAAATACAGAGTGTTTGTAACGGTCGAATGGGAGAATAATTCGATCCTGGTGCACGGACTTGAGAAGCGCTCCCAAGCATACGACACACACAAAGGACGAAGCTAAAAACCCTGATCGTTACTGGCCAAACCGGAAGACCCTGCCGCTCTCGGTGACGATGGAGACCGTACCGCCGTCAAGGGCCGAGGTGATGCGGACCAAGCTGCCGATGCGCAGCTCGTCGACGGGCCCGTCCTTGTCCCGGACCGAGTACGTGTCGTCTTTGACGCCGTCCACGTACAGGTGCCTTATCCTGACGTCCCTTATGCCTGTGTTTACCAGGTCCGCCGTGGCCGGCTCGGTGTCGGTTATCTCCACCAGTTTGAGATGCTCTGCGGCCTGCGCCTTGTACAGGTCGAGCCTGTCACCGTGCGACGCGATCCTGTCCCCGACGTCGTCGGTAGCGCCTTGGTACAGCGCCGCGAAAAAGACGCCGGCCACGCCGAATATCAGGACGTACTGCACCATCTGGTTCACGGCGTGACCACCTCGCAGAGCGCGCTACCTCCTGCTCCGCGTCCAATCACCCTTGCGGGCAGCAGGGCGGATTCCCCGTCCACGTCCGTCACTACGAACTCCAGTATCGCGGTCTGGCCGGGCTCCCACACTACATGGGACGACGCGGCGGGCGTGTCGTTGGCGCCCACCATGACGCGGTACTCCAGTATCGGGTGGTCGCCCGTGTTTCGTATCGTTGTCTGGGCCCAGTACGTGCTATCGGATATCTCGTGTGCCTCTATCCATGCGGTGCATTCGGCCCCCTGCAGTACGTCGTGCGCGCCGGAAAACCATGCCGCTAGGGCACCGGCGCCCACTACCGCCACCGAGATCAGGACCAGGACCTCGATCATTCCGGATGCCGCGTGCCGCCGCCGCATCACTCCTGCACCGCCTTTGTGTTAAAGTGACGCTTTGCCTCGTCGGGAGTAGCCTCGAACCTGAGGTATATTGTATTGTCGCTTGTCTGGAGCAGTCCCATCCCGGACCGGAAGTTCGTGATGCGCTCGACTTCCGACCCGGTCAGTCCCAAGGCCGCGCCCATGGTGCGCGCGGCCGATTGCGACATCTGCATGATTATCTTGGTGTCGAACAGCTCAGTGAGCCTGGACTCGTCGTCTAGCGCCCGATCCATGTCGGAGAACTGCTGCGTGGACACGGCGAATATCAGCGAGCGCTTGCGTCCCTGCCGCGCCATCTCGCCTATCTTGCGGATGCTGTGGTCGATCTTGGTCATGCGCCACGCCTCGTCAAGCAGAACGAACTTCCACCGCTTTGCCGGCAACTCGTTTACGCGCCTCCACGCGTACGCCAAGACCAGCAGGATCAAGAGCCCCTCGTACTCCTGCCCATCAGTTTTTTTCAGCGATATTATCATTTTATCCGAGAACCTAGGGGCGCCCTGGAAGACGCTGGATATGCCGCCGCGGACTAGGTCTGCCAAGTACCCCTTTGCGGTATCGGAGCTTGCCTCGTACAGCTCGCCTACCGAATGTACGGTATCGCAGATGCTCCTCCACTCCTTTCTCGTCTGGTTGGGCGCGTTGGTGGCAGCCCCCAGAAGGTCGGCCGCATCCACCGCGGAATCGAACATGGCAAACGGGTCCAGCCCGTACTCCCGTCCGGGGCTTACTTCCACCCTGTCAAGCCCAAAGTATTCGGCGTGCTCCGCGTACTCGCCCTGCGGGTCTATTACGATGCACATGGTGTCCGGGCGCTTTTCCAGAAACCGCTTCAGCAGTACCTTGTTCGTAAATGACTTGCCAGAGCCGGTGGTTCCGGCGGTGAATACGTTGTGGTTCTTGCGCAGGTTGACGTCGTATATGACGGGGCCCTGCGTGTCGAGGTTCCTGCCGAGCATGACACCGTTTGGGGCCTCAAGCATGTCAGAGGACACGAACGGGTAGAGCACGTGCATGCTGTGTATAGCGCCTAGCCACGAGGCTCCTCCGCCCATCACGATGTGCCGCTGCCTGCCGAGTGACGTCGTGACGCGAACGTTCATCGCGCGCGTGTTACGCTTGACGATGCGGTGCAGTCCGCGAAGTTCTTGTCTGGACGTGGCAAACACGAACCCGTTGACCGTAAACGCAAAGGCAGACGTGTTGCCGAGCTCGAGCTCCTGCTTGAGGGCGCGGATGTCACGGAGCTTTTTCTGGATGTCGGCCCTGCTTGTGCGCACTCCGCTGTAGAGCAGCTCGCGGTTCTCTATCTTACGGAGGGCGTCGTCGGGGCGGATCGGCGCCACGTGTATCTGGAGCCGGTGGAACGTGCCGAACACGTCGTGTACCCACGCGGGCGGCAGTATGGCGGGGGTGCCGTATACGGTGTACGCCCTCCCGTATAGGGGCGAGCCGTTTACCATGCATGCAAAGTCTCGGATCCCCTGCGCCGTGACCGTTGGCGCGTCGCGGGGCTCGTCGATTGTATATGAGAACCCCAGCCTCTCAAGCACATCATCAAGTGGATCTGCCGCGTCAAGCATGACCCGCAGTACGTCCATCCTGCTACCGTCCGTTTGACCACCCTCCTCTCCCCCGACGGTTATGGGCACGCGCTCAAGGGTGACGGTCGCCGCGTGCTCCAGCATCCTGAGCATCTCAAAGAACTCTGCGAGCCTGCGCCGCTGCTTTTCCTCCGACAGTATGCGGAAGTTGGCCGGGGTTATCGAGTATGCATGCCCGTACGCGCGTCTGGGCGGCTCGCCAAAGAGGCGTTCGCGTATGATCTCCACGGGCACGATGCTCCGTGCGGCTTTTAAGCGTGATGTACGACCACCGCATCGCCTATGACGGGAGTTAATTACAGATCCATGCCCGAATGAGTTTCATACTGCGCTAATGTAAGCACAAAAACACAACATTTCTGAGATTGTACCAGTAGAATGTATGCAATATTTATATTATTCCAACCCGACATCTTATCCATGATAGAGATTGCAGGTTATGATTTCGACGGTCCATATAATTATGTGTGGTATCCAGTAAATAGTTCCGCCTAGACTTTTGCATGCGTATCCCTCTCCA
>JAPPIP010000096.1 GCA_028820595.1 Nitrososphaerota archaeon
GGATGTCCGTTCGATCCCGGCGGTCCAAGTTAGGGCATACATTTCCGAGTACTGGCCGATGCAAAAAACTAAATCGGCACAGGAAGCCGGAAGCCTGTGGCAAAGAGAAGCCTTGCCGTGTACGGGCACTGCACCATCGACAGCATTACTGTAGGGGGCCAGACGCACGAGCAGATCGGGGGCTCGGCATGCTACTGCGCGCTCGTGGCGCGCCAGTTCGGGTTCGCGGCCCGCATGGTTACCCGGTTCGGCCCGGACTTTCCAAGGCAGTTCCTCGACGACAACGGGATATCGTACAGCGGCGCCTCCGTGTCGGACTCCGGCACCACCCGGTTCTCGATCGCCGTGGAGGGCGCCGAGCGGACGCTGCGTCTGGCGCATGCGTGCGACGACATACCGTACGAGCGCGCGGACGGCGCGGACTGCACCATCGCAAGCCCCCTGTGCGGGGAGATCTCCTCCGACGCCTTCTCGGAGATCAGGAGGGACTCGAGGTTCCTGCTTGTGGACCCGCAGGGGTTTCTGAGGGTGCGGGAGGGCCCCGGCGGCGACGTGGCGCTCCGGGACGCCGACCTGGACCTGGTGGGTGTGGGGGCCATAAAGGTGAACGCCGACGAGGCGCGCCACCTGACCGGCGAATCCGGGCAGGACGCCATGGTTGCGCTACAGAAAAAGGGCGTGGAGAACGTGCTGTACACCGACAAGGCGGACATCTCGCTTCTCAACGGGGACAAGGTATACTCTATCAGGCTGCCAAACAAGAGCGTCTATGACACGACCGGGGTGGGGGACATGTTCTGCGCGGCGTTCTGTTGCACCATGGTAAGGGAGCGGGACTTTCTGTGGGCTCTGTGCTTTGCGGGCGGCGCCGCGCAGGCGGCGCTGGACTCCAAAAAGGTCGGGCTGCAAAAGGTGCCGCGCAAGGGCGCCGTGCAGACGAACGCCTCCTACTTTTACAACATGGTGAACTTCAGGACGCTCTGAGCGCGGCCGCCGCATGGCGCGCATCCTGCCACTCTTTTTATTGCACGCGCGCCTTGGCACGTCATGCACATCTGCATCTGCAGGCCCGCCGTGTCGGCCTCGGCCGCGCGCTCGATACAGAGGATACTGGAGCGCGCCGGGATATCCTCGGTGTCCGCCGCGTCCCCCAGGTCAGCCGGGGACGCGGACTGCATCATCGTGCTCGGGGGCGACAAGGGCGTGCGCACGTACTTTCACCGCGCGCAGGACGCGTCGGTCCCGGTCCTGGGGATCAGCGAGGGCGAGAGCGGGGGGTTTCTTGCGCAGATAGACCTCAGGGAGCTGCCGTCGCACGTGGACGTGCTAAAGCGGCAGAACTACACGATAGAGGAGTTTCCGCGGCTCGGAGTCCGGATCGACGGCAGGAACGCCTACCCCGTGCTCAACGACGCGGCGGTATTCCCCTCGAAGAGCGCCATGCTCATGGAGCACACGCTGCGGGTCAACGGCGACGAGGTCTGGCACGACAGCAGCGACGGAGTCATCGTGTCGACCCCGATAGGCTCCTCGGCGTACTCCATGTCGGCGGGCGGGCCCGTGCTGTTCCAGGACGCGAACGTCTTTGAGATAATGTCGGTCAACTCGCTTGACGTGACGCGGAGGCCGGTCATAGCGTCAAACGACAGCGTGATAGAGGTGGAGGACATCTCCTCCAAGCTCCACTGCGAGGTGGTGCTCGACGGGCTTGACCGCCTCAGGGTGGACAAGTCGATGGAGTGCACGCAGTTCCATCCGCCGGCGAGGATAGTGCGGCTCAGGAAGTCGCCCACCGCCATTGCGGCCCTTGCAAAGAAGGTGCACCTGGCCGAGGATCTCCTCCGCATGCCCCCGAGCTCCAAGCTCATACTCAAGACCCTCGAGTACGAGGGCGAGCTCACGCACAGGGAGCTTGAGAGAAAGACGCTTCTTCCAGGCCGGACCGTCCGGCTGGCCCTCCGCAACCTGGTGGAGAAGGGATACGTCAAGAAAAAGATCTCGGCCCGCGACGCCCGCCAGAAGATATACGAGATGTCGCACGGGATCAAGTGAGCGCGGAGCCTGGCGCCGTCAGGCTGCCACGCTGTCTGCCGCGGAGCCGGCGCGCCCGTCTGCGCGCCCCGCCGCCGCCCTGACAAAGGCCGCAAACGACTCCTCCGGAAAGCCGGGCCTGCTGTTGAACTCGGGGTGGAACTGCACCCCCATGTAGAACCTGTGGGACGGAATCTCCATAATCTCCATCCTCCTGCCCGCGTCGCTCTCTGCTGAGAATATGGCGCCCTTGTCCCTCAGGGCCGGTATGAACTCTGCGTTTATCTCGTACCTGTGGCGGTGCCGCTTTGATATCTGCGCTGCGCCGCCGTACACCTTCCGGGCCATGGTGCCCTCCGATATTGATATCGCGTTCGACCCGAGCCTCAGCGAGCCGCCCATCTCCGAGACGCCCTTCTGCTCCGGCAGCAGGTCCACCACCGGATGCGGCGTGTCCGGGTCGATCTCAGTGGAGTTGGCCCCCTCCAGTCCCAGGACGCTCCTGCCAAACGCGATTGCCGCGAGCTGGAACCCGAAGCATATCCCCAGGTACGGTATGTCGTTTTGCCGCGCGTACGTGGCCGTGTCCATTATGCCCTCCGAGCCACGCGTACCGAAGCCGCCGGGCACCAGTATGCCGTCGTACTTTGAGAGCATGCCGCAGTCGGTGATCGACTCCGAGTCGATCCAGTCTATGCTTACCGGCCTTGATATGGACGCGCCGGCGTGCTTTAGCGCGTGGTTGACGCTGACGTAGCTGTCCGCCAGCGTGACGTACTTGCCCACCATTGCGATGCTTATGGGATCCTTTCCCGGATGCGCCATGCTCTTGACTATGGCGTTCCACCTGTCCCAGTTCGAGTAGGTGTTGAGCATTCCGAATATGCCGAATTTTGTATATATGGAATCCATTATGCCCTGCTCGTGCAGCATCTGCGGCACTTGGAGTATGGACTCGGCGTCGTGGCACGACAGCACGTCCTGGGGTGTTACGTTTGTAAACATTGCAATCTTCTGCTTTATCTTCTCGCCAAGCGGGCTGGTGCACCTTGCGGCTATAAAGTCCGGCTGGATTCCTATGCGGCGGAGCTCCTGGACGCTGTGCTGCGTGGGCTTTGTCTTCTGCTCGCCTACGACGTCAAGCTCTGGCGCGAGCGTCACGTGCACGAACAGCACGTTGTGCGGGCCCTCCTCTATGCGCATCTGCCTGAGGGCCTCTAGGAACGGGAGCGACTCGATGTCGCCTACGGTGCCGCCGCACTCCACTATGAGGAACCTTGGCTTGGAGTCGTTGCCGTTGTCCCCGTCACTGTCACCGTCGCCGAAGCCCCCGGCGCCGTCCTCGCCGTATGCAATGGCCCGTATGCGCCTCTTTATCTCGTCTGTTATGTGCGGTATTATCTGCACGCAGGCGCCAAGGTACTCGCCCCGGCGCTCCGCGTCAATGACCGACGAGTACACCTGGGCCGTCGTGATGTTGTGGCTCTTTGGTATGTTCTGGTTGAGGAACCTCTCGTAATTTCCAATGTCCATGTCGCACTCGCCGCCGTCCTCCGTTACGAACACCTCGCCGTGCGCCACGGGGTTCATGGTGCCCGCGTCGTAGTTCAGGTAGGGGTCTATCTTTACGCACGATACCTTCTGATCCGCAAGCTGCAGGAGCTTTGCAATCGACGAGGTGGTGACGCCCTTGCCAAGTCCCGACATTACGCCGCCCGTCACAAAGATGAACTTGGCAGCCGACTGCATGTTGATAGAACCTAGCAGCTGTTTTTGTATGTTTGGCGCGCCGCCGCGTCCTTTCTGGAATCCCCGGCTCCATGCCACCACCTCGGACGCTCGTAGCCAACGCGCCGCACGGTCGAATGTTTTACGATTGGACTTATTCTCCTTCTCATGGCACCGCACGGCGGACTCCCGCGTCCCCTGCGCCCTAGACGAGGCAGCATGCGGTGCACTCTGGACAACTTTCACTGGCCGGGCCCGTCTACGCTTCGTGGGTGTGTACTGCTGCCAATCAGTGACGCATGCCGCCGCTTGGCGACGGACGTGCTTGTGTACGTGACGGATCGCCGCTGCCCCTGCAGGCGCCCTGCAGCTTGACTTCTAAGTGCCGTGACGATGTCTGGGTTCGCGTAGGTTTGAACTTGGGGCGAGCCATGTCGGCGACAGCAGAAGATCTGGGTTTGTCACTGGCGTGGCACTGTCCAGATAGGCACAGCTGCAAGCATCTTTGACGAGCACAAAATTTAGAATAACCGTAGTGAATTCGATAATATATAAAGAATCATTCAATGATTAAAATATAGTATATAAAGAATCTTTCAGTAAATTCAATAAGATATTACAAATAA
The DNA here is from genome assembly GCA_028820595.1 of Nitrososphaerota archaeon. GTDB lineage: Archaea > Thermoproteota > Nitrososphaeria > Nitrososphaerales > Nitrosopumilaceae > Nitrosopumilus. The sequence continues at coordinate 4,386 of JAPPIP010000096.1, forward strand.
TCATTCGGCGAGATTAGGCCTGTTTTACGAGAGCGCCGTACGAGGTTCGAACCCGTGGGTTCCAAAATTCTCTTGTTGAACCTCATGATCTACCTTTCCGTTGTTTAGCGCATACCCACAAGATCTTCTGGAGTAAATCCTACGGTGTCAGATTCGTTAATGTTTTTTTGCAGCTTAAATTTTATCGTTAATGATGACAATGTAGGCAGTAATAGTATTTAAGTATCTTGTCTAAAACAGTACTCGGAAATGTGCCCCCCACGGGTGGCAGCCGGACGGATGGGCTGGGGT
>JAPPIP010000097.1 GCA_028820595.1 Nitrososphaerota archaeon
GTTTCGACATGGAAAAACCGCGGACTCGACTATCTACAGGAGATTGCAAGGTACGCCTAGACGGCCCAAATCGGGTTAACACTTACGTATTGGCAAATGCCGCGCCTGGGCTTTAGAAGGTCGGTATGCTGCATCAGAGCCTGCGCGGTCCGGGGACAATTCTGGCTTTTGCAGGCGCCGTCAGTAGTCAGTTCGGCCGCATGGCGCGCATCATATGCGAATCACGGGGACGTTCTCGACCCGCAGGGACGGCGCGACTGACGACAGTGACGCCCACTGCACGACGTTGCGCGCGTCGTTGCCGATGCCCGATATATCGCGGAGCAATGCGGGGAGGCTGTGCATGATGCGGACAGGCCTTGCAGGAGATACGATTCGCCCGTCCCTTATGAGAAAGATCCCGCTGCGCGCCGTGCATGAAAAGTCACCGCGTATTGGGTTTACCGCGTACGTGTACCAGAGGCGGCCTACCAACAGCCCCCTTTTCACATCCCGGATCATCTCATCGGGTGGGATCCGCTCCACATCGGAGGATACGGACAGGTTGTGCGGGGCGGACACCGGTATCGGGTCGGCGCCGCGGCCCAGTGGGACTGCCATGCGCGTCGCGTTTCCAGGCCTGGCAGCTGTCAATACACGATCTTCTCCGACGGGGCCGCATGCTGCAGAGTTAGAACCGGAGGCGCCTGCAGTGGATCCATTTGCGGCATCATGGCCGTCGGGCGCGGCGCTGCCGTTGGCGTCACCGTGGTTGGCGTCACTGCCGTTATCATTGCCATCGTTATCATAAACGGCCCTGTAATAGTCAAAGAGGTCAGAGTACGTCCCCTCAAACACCCCGCGCTTTACAAGCGGGCGGCCTGCAGTCGGCATGCCTTCCGCGTCCATGCGGTGCGAGCCGATGGCGTCCGGCGCGTGGGGGTCATCTTGGATGGTAAGCATCTCGGACGCTATGGGGCGGCCCGCGCTGCCCGAAAAGCAGCTGCGCCCCTCCAGGACCCGCTTGAGCTCAAAGTTCGGGGCCACGACAAAGGCCAGCAGCTCGCCGACCGAGTACGGCTCGAATACGACCGTGTACGTGCCGCCGTCTACAGAGACAGGGTTTTCCGAGCGGATGCACATATCGCGGGCGTCGGCCCCGGCCCGTTCCGGATCAAAGCCGTCAAGCGTCCTAGCGCTGCCGTACCCGATTCCAGAGACGGTCGGGTATGGCGGCGGCTGTTCCGGCGACTGCTGCTGCGCCGCTGCGCCAGACGCAGACGCGCCGCCCGCGCGCAGGGCCGACTCGGCATTTACAAGCCCCGCCACGTACGTGGACGTCTCGACATCGTGCAGGCCGCGGGTGTTTGACACCTCGAACGTCTCGCATACGACGTGAAGCGAGCCCGTAATTGCCCCGACCTTTTTGCTCGAGGCGGCCACAATCATGCGCTCTGCCAGATCCTCGGCTTCCCCACAGGCCATGCGGTCAAGGCGCGCGTCGTACGTGCCGCGCAGCTCGCCCGGCCGCCCGCGCGATGCGGGTTCTGCAAGCCCGCGCCAGAACCTGCAGGGCCGCCGGATGCTTCCGGACGCGTGCATCATGCGCCCGACAACCTCAGAGGTCCGGCCGGAGCCGGCGGGGACCGAGGCCGACGCAATGCGCCCTCGCGCCACCAGCCGTATGCCGTACTGGTCGTCTGAGACCTGCTTTGCCTCCGACACGGCGGAATCCGTGATCCGAATGGTGGTGACGCGGCGGGCCGCGCGCACGACCTCGCACTCGTCGGCGCCAAGCCGTACTGCCGTGCCAAGCAGGCGCTCGGGATCCGCCGGCGGGTCAGGCGGACGCGGCGATGCGGCGGACTGACCGGAGGGCAAGGATGGGCCCTCACTCCGACTGCTTTTTGCCGCGCGGGTTCTGGTAGCGGAACTTTGAGATCGTTATCAGCTCCGCATAGGAGCCAAACGAGGACGCGTCGGCAGAGTCAAGCCCGTCTGATTTTGCACTGCCGGGGCCGGGGCCGCTACCACTGCGCAGCCCGGCGGCGGCCTTGCCGTTGCCGCCGTGGGAGTCACCATAGCAGTCGTCACCATCGTCGTCGTCTGACGGCGCAAACCTGCGCAGTATGTTGTACCTCGTGTCGCGCTCGACCGGGACGCGCCCGGCCTCCCTGATCATGCGGCGTATCTCGCGGGGCCTGAGAAGCTGCCCGTACGCGGAGCCGGCGGAAGTCGATATGCTCTCGTTTATCAGCGTGCCCCCAAAGTCGTTTGCGCCCCACCTGAGCAGGATCTGGGACATCCCGGGGCCCTCCTTTACCCAGGACATCTGTATGTTGTCTATGTAGTTGTTGAGCATTATCCTTGCAATGGCGTGCGTCAGCAGTACGTCGCGCCCGCTGCCCCCCTTGCGTATGTTGTCATGCGTGCCGCGTATGTACATGGGCGCCTCCGTGTGCACAAAGTTCAGCGGCACAAACTCGGTGAACCCGCCTGTCTCCCTCTGGATGTCCCGTATGCGGGCCATGTGGGCGACCCTCTGCCGCATCGTCTCGACGTGCCCGAACATCATGGTGGACGTGGTCCGGAGGCCCGCCGCGTGGGCGCCGCGTATCACGCGCTCCCAGTCGCTCGCGGTTATGCGCCCCGGCGATATAGAGTCGCGCAGCCCCTGGTCGAGGATCTCGGCCGACGTTCCCGGCAGCGTGTCCACCCCGGCCTCTTTGACGCGCGCCAAAAACTCCTCCACCGGCACGCCCGAGCGGGTCGCCCCGTACAGGATCTCCTCCGGCGAGAACCCGTGTATGTGTATGCCGGGAACCTCCCGCTTTATCTCGCGGCATATCTGCTCGTACAGCCCACCGTCCATGTCCGGCGGCAGCCCGGCCTGGATGCATACCTCTGTGGCGCCAAGCTCGTGCGCCTCCCTTGCGCGCCTCACGATCTCTTGGACGGGCAGCATGTACCCCTCCTTCTCCCCCCTAAAGTCGCGGCTAAACGCGCAGAACCCGCACTGCTTTATGCAGACGTTTGTAAAGTTGATGTTGCGGTTCACCACGTACGAGGCCGCGTCGCCCACGCGGCGCCTGCGAAGCTCGTCGGCGGCCATCCCCACCAGGTGCAGGTCGGCATCAGGCACGGCGTACAGCGCCCTGGCGTCGCGCTCGGAGATCTCCTCCTCGGCAAGCGCCCGCTCAAGTATGTCGCGGATGTCCGGGTCCGCCCCCCTTGCGAGGCTGGAGAACGCGCCGCCGTTGCCGCCCGCCGGAGACGCGCCGGAAGGTGCGCGCGCGTCAGGTATGGTGGCAGTCGTCGCCGTAGTCATAGTCACCATCACTCCCAGAGCTCCCTTTTTACAAGCATCGCGCCGTCGCCGTCCGCCTGCGCCACGCGCGACATCATGTCGCGGAGGCGCCCGGGCACCATGTGCGCAAACTCCGGGTACACCGGGAACCTGCACTCGAGCCTGTACCCTGCGGCCTCCGTATCCCGCTTCAGGCGCCGTATCGCGGGCCACGGAAACTCCGGGTTTACATAGTCCGGGGTGAGCGGGGAGACTCCCCCCCAGTCGTTTATCCCGACAGACAGGAACTCCCCGTACGTGCCAGGCGACAGGTTCGGTGGAATCTGGATGTTCATGTCAGGCATCATCACCCGGCAGGCCGCCACGACGGCCATAAAGTAGGCCCTGTCGGCAGGAGGGGCGCGGCGCATGGCGGTGTCCGGCTTTGGCCAAAAGTTCTGTATTATCACCTCCTGGATGTGCCCGTACCGCCTGTGGATGTCGCGTATGATGCCGAGCGACTCGACGGCCTCGCGTACGGTCTCGCCTATCCCGAGCAGTATTCCGGTGGTCATGGGGATGCGGAGCCGGCCTGCGTCCTCCAGCACGGCGATCCTGGCCTCAGGGCGCTTGCTCGGGGCCAGGTAGTGTGCTCCCCCGGGCTCCGACGCGAGGCGGCCGCTCGAGGTCTCCAGCATCACGCCCATCGAGACGTTGGTTTTCTGCAGCTCCGCCATCTCGGAGCGCGCGAGGTTGCCGGCATTGGTGTGCGGAAACAGGCCCAGCTCAAGGGCCTTCCTAGACGCGTATGCAAGGCAGTCTGCCGTCGACTCGAACCCGTTCTCGCCAAGCCACCGGCGGGCCTCCTCGTACCGCTCCTCGGGGCGCTCGCCCGTGACAAGCAGCGCCTCTATGCATCCGTACCTCCTTGCCATCTGCAGCGAGAGGTCGATCTGCTGCCTGGACATCATCACGGACTTTGCCTGCCCCGGCTCGGCCTTGTACGTGCAGTAGGAGCAGATGTCGCGGCACAGGTTTATCACGTTGATGAACGCCTTTTTTGAGAAAGTCACGGTACGGGACTTGTGCCGTGACTGGAGTATCCGCGCGGCCGCGAACAGCTCGCGCGGATCGCCATTGTCGTGATCGCGGCCTGCGGGACGGAGGGACGCGTCACGGGCTCCGCGGTACCCCGAGCAGGCGGCGGCAGCACCGCTCACGATATCTGTCATCTCGGGGACTCCTGCCGCCCTGCCGCCCTCCAGGACGCCGTTGAGGCATTCGGAACCGGGTACGAGCTTGCTCAACAGTTCGACTCGAGCCATGAGGTATTTATGCTTGTACGGAAAGGTGGCGCTGTCCAATTCAACATGATTTCGCCCAAATAATGTGAACACTATGAGC
>JAPPIP010000069.1 GCA_028820595.1 Nitrososphaerota archaeon
TCGTAGTATTTGGATCAGGCAGGACAAAAAATTTCACGTGAATGGTAAAAATCTATGCACGAGGTTAACACTTACCACCTGGTTTGGCTCCGGCCCCCGCGTCTCTGACGCGATCCTAGTCGTGAACGGCAGCGGGGTGTCCGGGCTCATATACGCACAGAACAGGACGTTTGAGATACTGCACGTCTCCTCTGACGTGCACGAGGTGTACGAGCTTGACATGTCCCGGTTCCCGCCGGTCGGCACGGATGGCTACCGGACGGACGCCGTGGTCGGGGCCTCGGGCGCCTCGGGCGCAACCGCCACCGTCGACAGGGGCCAGATATCTAGATTGGAGTCCACATACGTCGGATGGAAGGAGTATGACGAGGACACCCGCACCGACGCGGTGACCATCGACGTCTATGTGGCAGTGACCAAGAAGGCCGAAGACGCCTACAAAGGACCTGCAAGCCGGCTGGCGCGACTGGCGGTAGACACGGCCAACCGCGCCTACCAGCAGAACGACCTTCCGGTAAGCATCAGCCTTGCAGGCCACCGCACGATAGGCGGATATACCGACGCGGGCAGCGTCACGGGCGACCTGCAAAACCTGATGAACGCAAACAACCCCCTGTTTGCCCGCGCCCATGCCGAGATAGCGCGCGTGAACGCCGACGTGGTGGTATTATTCGTGGGGGACTATACGCACAAAGGCGACGACAACAGAGACTTGAAAAACACATGCGGTGAGGCACACACACTGTTGGCAGAAGACGCAAGCGAGTCCTTTGCGACGGTCGAGAGCGTCTGCGTCTCGGCCCACTCGTTTACCAACGCAATCGGCAGTCTGCAGGGGGCCGGATACAACGCGGAGAACGAAACGAACACCGAGTTCAGTTACGGCCACGGATACTACCACGCGGGAACGGAGCGCAGGACAGTGATGTCGCAGAGCCATGACAGCTGCGACGACCTCGGCACCAACCGGGAGGAGGTGTGTACAAGGCAGGCCATCTGGTCCGACCCGCACCGCGACTTCTTTGGGACCGCCACCCCCGCAGGTACGGCCGAGGACTGGAACGCCCGCGTCGTATTTGCGACGGCCCCGCACATCGCCTCGCTGAGGGGCGGCGCGCAGAGCTACGACACCGTCGGTCCGACCGGAAACGTGACCGTTCCGTCCCCCGTGCCGACAAGCGGCGCCATGCAGGTCAACGCCACGTTCAGCGAGCCCATACACGACTGGTTCCCCCCGACCATCACCATAACCGACGGCGCCACAACCACGGCCGCCACCATGACAAGGCTCTCCGACACAGTATACACGTACTCGCACATGCTGGACGGCGAGCGCGGAGATGTCCGGCTGCTGCTCTCCGACGCGCGCGACGCGTTCGGCAACCCGGTGGCAAAGACCCCCGCCTCCGGCGGTACCTTTGTCGCCAGGGCGGCCGCCGCCCCCGCGCAGCTGGCGGCGCCCGCGGGATCGGTCTATACGGTGCACCACGACTTTCAGAACAAAACGACCCAGGACTGGAGGCACACCGGGGACGGCACCTGGTACAGGCTGCCCCCCACCGTGTCCGTCCCGGACCAGGACGCCTCTGCAAACAGGGTCGTCTCGTCGGCAAACTGCAACGACTCGTGCATCCTCACGCTGCGGGCCGCGCTTAACACCACCGAGCCACTTACCATTTCCTTTGACAGGTACGTCGACGCAAAGGCAGACGGCGACGAGGGGCTGTACGCGGAGTACTCGGCAGACGGCGGCACGACATGGACCGTCCTTGCCTCCTATACGGACCGCAACGGCGGTGACACTGACAGGTGGGAGAAGTCCGTCATCGGCCTGTCCATACCGCAGAACTCTGCGGAGTTCAGGCTCCGCGCCGAATCGGACAGGAGCGACGAGCGCGTCGAGGTGGACAACCTGAGGATATTCCGGCCCGCCGCAGTCGAGCCGGACGCGTCGTTCACGGCCGTGCTGAACGACGCGCGCACGTCAATTGTAATAACGCTATCGAAGAACACGTCGCACGTCTTCTTGGCGTCGGACTTTGCCCTGAGCAGCGGCACCATATCCTCCATACAGAACCAGCTGAACTCGACGGAACGAACCCTGCAGGTGACAGGGATACCCGGTGGCACCGCAGTTACCGTGACGTATACAGGTTCCGATCTCGACCTGGGAAACGGCTCCGTTTTACACAACGCCGCCGCCGCCACGGCGCCGCCCGCGATAACCCCACCCCCGACTATGAACTCGCCCCCGGTAGCCTCGGTGGTCCCCTACTCTCAGTCCGTAAACGAGGGCTCACTCGTGCAGCTTAACGGCTCAGCGTCTTCTGACCCGGATGGTGATTCCTTAACGTACAGCTGGAGGCTGAGTGCGGGGTCGGTGGGAGCACCCGTCCCCACCATCACGGGCGCCTCCACCTCCACACCGTCCTTCACGGCCCCTCAGGTCACCGAGTATACCTACTACGTATTCGAGCTTACGGTATCGGACGGCTCACTCTTGGACACCGACTATACCTACGTGTCCGTCCGGGACATACCACCGCCACCCGCCCCCACAAACCTCGTGGCCGCATCCACAGCAAACACTGTCACGCTGTCTTGGGCAGCCCCCGACGACAACACCATAACCAACTACACCATATACTTCAGGGCCGTCGCCACCCAGTCCACCCTCACCATACTGACCAGCAATGTCAGCAACACCGCCAGTTCATACGTCGTAGCCGGCCTTGAGGCCGGCGCCGCCTACCAGTTCGCCATGGCATCAGTCAACGACAGGGGGACTTCCCAGATCTCCAACATCCTCACAATCTCCACAGGGAATGAGACCACTCCGACCGCAATAATGAACTTGTCTAAATACAGTGCAGTAATTAATTCAATAATACGTCCATCTCCAATAACTGCGAATTGTTCGGAATCAACTGACCCAGATGGGGGCACATTAACATACAGCTGGTCATCAAACCCACACATCTCCGGTGCTGGTGGGAACTCATCATCAATTACGTTTGACGTACCCAGAGGATCTTCCTATACAACGACAAAGTATACAATTACTTGTACTGTGTCTGACGGCACAAACACGAATTCTGCTTCCCAAATCTTGTCAGTATATTCCGGCGGATCTCACGGTTTGGGTAGTTAGAATAACTGACAACACTTCGACGTACCAGTCATGGTTATAATACATGCATGCGTCTATCATGTATGGAGAACCACCACGCGGTGCTCGGCGTCGGCAGGGACGCGGGCCGCAGCGAGATACGGGAGGCGTTCAGGCGCATGGCGCTGGAGTGCCACCCGGACGTCAGCGGGGGCGATAGTGGTAAGTTCATGGCCGCGAGGAGGGCGTACGAGGCGCTCGTGAATCCCGTGGTGGGCAGGGAGGACGAGGCCACCAAGCTGCACGCGGAAATGGGGAGGGCCGAGAAGTGGTGCGCCGACCCAGCGTCGTTCGGGACGGCGGACTTTGGAGAGGCGACGTTTGAAAAGTACGGCAGGTCAGTCAGGATCGCGGGGAGGTTGAGGGCCGGCACCCTGAGGTTCGGGGGGCGCGTCCTGGTCTACGGCGACGTGTCAAGCCCGCCGTGGGGCGGGCCGCACGGAACGGTACTGCATGGAGGCGGCGGCGTGGACATACGCGGCAACATACTGAACGGCGCGGAGGTCAGGGGGCGCGACGTCTTTGCGGTAGATGTGTCCGGCCTGAGGCGCGTGGAAAGGGACATGGTGCGCGTGGGTGTGGAATGGGACGCGTCGCTGCACGCGAGGATAACGGCCGACGGTGGGAACGCGGTGCTGCGCAACTGCACGGGACCGGCCCGCATACGCGGGGACGTGGTGGACGTCTGGGACGTGCGCGACGGGTGTGTGTTGGAGGGGCGGCGCGTGGTGGTGCGCGGCAACACCGTAACGCACGACTGCGTGATCAGGGTGTCGGAGTCGCTGTCGTTTGCCACGGGCCAGATGCTCGGACTCTCTGACGACTGCGTTGTGTCGTGGGACGGCGGCGGGGAGGTGAGGCTCGGGCGGCTGAAGACGTACAGGATAAGCAGGCTGCCGGGCCTTGGCGGCGGCGGTTCCAGGACCATGGTCGGCGGCGGCTTTGTCATTACGGTGCCGATGCTGGAGCACGCGGCTGCAAAGCGCGGCTGGAGTCCGTTCGCCCGCGGCTAGGACTCGGCGGCGGCTTCCTCGGCGTCCTGCTCGTCGGCCTTCGCCCGTTCCGCCTCTGCTCAGTCCATGAGCCTTACCCGCTCGTTCTCCCAGACGGCCTCGTCTTCCGGATCAAGCTGCTTGTGAGCTTCTATTCTTGATAGTTCGCTGTCGATGTGAGACTCCAGCGCGTCCCTATGCCTGCCCATATTACGACAGGCGGAATTTTATTTAACGCCGGCGTTTGCCGCGGCACGCCGTGATTTGGCGCACATGCGGGTCGACGCCCTGCTGAACCCCTGATTATGACCATTTTGACGAGAAACCTGAACTCGCTTTCTCATCCGGGGATCTGCAAAAACGTAAAATTATATGTACAAAAAGGGGTTTCTTTATACAGTAGATGGAACCGAAGCCCGTCAGCCCGGACCACCCGGATCAAACGGCACTCC
>JAPPIP010000086.1 GCA_028820595.1 Nitrososphaerota archaeon
ATAATGATCTTTAAGCTTTTCGCGATCTCGACGGTGAAAGGGTGGACAGCGCCCATTGCACTGCAAAGTCTTTAAATCTTCGGTGCTGCTGCAGTTTTCTCCGACGGCCACGCCGCCGTCTGGCTGTGGATATCTTGCAGCGTCTACCGTCTGCCGCCGCGCCGGTTTCGGCCGCCACCGCCACCGCCACCCTTGCGGTATCCACCGTCCCTTCTCTGGTCGCCGCCTCGGCCGCCATAACCGCCGCCTCGGCCGCCATAACCGCCGCCTCCGCGGCCTCGGCCGCCTCTCCGACCGCCGTCCCTGGGATCGTACGTGTCCCTTCTCTCGCGGCGGTGGCCTCCACGGTAGCCGCCGCCTCCTCTGTTGCCTCCGCTGCCGCCGCCTCCCCCGTACCTTCTTACGGGTATCTCCCTTTTGAGCGGATCCGGTATCGAGATCTTGATCCCCATCGACTCGTTGAGGTCCTTTAACGGCACCTTGATCTGGCGCTTTATCAGATTCCATTCGTCATATGACGAATACGAGACAAGCGTGATCGCCCTTCCGTGCGCGCCCGCCCTCGCAGTCCTGCCAATCCTGTGAAAGTACGTCATGTCCTGGTTTGGGACGTCATAGTTGATCACAAGCTCCACCATGGGCACGTCTATGCCCCTTGAGGCCACATCTGTTGCCACCAGTATCTTTGCCTTGTTGCTGCGGAACTTTGCCATCGATTGCTCCCTTCTTACTTGTGACATGTCGCCCTCTATCACTACTGCGTCCAGCCTCTCCCTGTGCAGGTACCTTCCCACGTCCCTCGTCCTGTATTTGGTGGAGCAGAATATGATGCACTGCCCGCGCGTCTCCCCGATGAACTGCATGATGTGCTTGAACTTTTCCTTGTCCCTGATTACCAGAAACGACTGGTCTATGCCCTCGCCGCTCAAGTCGTCGGCGTCAAGCAGGAACTGCTTTGGGTTATTCAGGTAATCCTCAGACAGCCTCAGTATCTCCGTCGGCATGGTGGCCGAGTACAGCGACATGACCCTCTCATCCGGCGCCAGGTCCAGTATGAACTGTATGTCGTCTATGAATCCCATGTCGAGCATGGTGTCGGCCTCGTCCAGAACTATGTGCGTCACGTCCTTGAGGTCTACTGTGCCGCGCTTTAGATGGTCTATCAGCCTTCCCGGCGTGGCGACCAGTATCTCCACCCCGAGCTCAAGCGCGTCTATCTGCACCCCGATTCCTTGGCCGCCGTATATTGTGGCAACCCTGGTGTCCAGATACTTTGAAAACTTTTTGATCTCGTCGGTGATCTGCATGGCAAGCTCCCTTGTGGGAGCCATGATCAGCCCCTGGATGGTGCGGTTGGGACGTATCTCCTGCAGCATCGAGAGCGCAAAGGCGGCCGTCTTGCCGGAGCCCGTGTGGGCCTGGCCCACCACGTCCCTTCCAGTCAGCAACACGGGTATGACGGCCTCTTGTATCGGAAACGCATCCTCGAATCCCATCTCGGATATTCCCCTGATTATGTCGTCGCTGAGGCCCAGTTCGCTAAATTTTGTCATTTTTTCTTTTCTTCTCTTTTCTTTTTTCTCACAGGCAATGACGCGAAAGCTCACCGCCCACCGTCATTATTCCGATTCGCGGACGCGTGGAACGTCTAATAAACGCTTGCCGCTTTCTCTTCTTTTGCCTCTCCCCGTCTCAGCGCTCGAGCTGGGAGTCTATGATCCTCTTGAAGACGTCGTACGGCTGGGCCCCCTCGATTGATACGTACCCCACGTCGTCGTTTCCGATGAAGAATCCCGGCGTGCCTGTTACGCCGTACGCCCTTCCGTCCTCCAAGTCGCCCCTGATGTCCTCGACGTGCGTGCCCATGACTACGCACTCCTCAAACTCGGCCGCGTCGATTCCAGTATCCGACGCGTATCCGCTCAACAGCTCTATGATGTCCTGGGGGCCTGCCCTGTTCCATTCGCCCTGCTTTTCAAACAGGATGTCGTGCATGCCCTTGAAGCCACCCTGGTCGTCTGCGCACTCGGCCGCAAGTGCCGTGACGGCAGCGTTGGGGTGTATGTGCTGGAGCGGAAAGTCCCTGTAGACCAGCTTTACGAGCCCCTTGTCTATGTACTCCTCTTGTATGGAGGGCAGGGTCTGGGAGCTGAATCTGGCGCAGAACGGACACTGGAAGTCGGAAAACTCTATGATTGTAATGGGGGCATCCGCGTCTCCTATTGTGGGATCGTCGTCGGCCGATATTCGTATGGTCGGCGGTTGCTGCTGTTGCTGCTGCTCCTGCAATGCGGCCATCTGCTGCTGCATTATCTTTAGCTCCAGCTTGGCAAGCGCGTCGTCGAGATCCTCCTGCGTCAGCTGATCCGGCTGCTCTTGGTACATGCTAATTGAATACGCGCCTGCAAAGAATGCGGCTACGCCGACTGCTATGATCAGCCCGATAACAAGTCCATTGGTTGGCTTTTTTGCAGGTGGCGCGCCGTCGCCGTCGCCGTTTTCCGTATCGTCCTGGCCATGCACTGCTTCTTCTTCTTCTGGCTGCTGGTCTCCGCTTGCTTCTCCCTCGCCTTCGGGTTCATTGTCGCGCGTTGCAGAATCTTCTTTCATCTCTTCCGCGCCGTCGCCCGTCTTGTCGCTGATATCGCCGTCACCTACGTCGTTTTGTACGGCATCCGCCTTTGCGGCCGCGTCATCTGACGATGCGTCGGAACTCATGCTACGGCTGACCTTCCATGCACAAATAACAGTTGTTACCGGTCGCCATCACCGCCCCTCGTGCCGGCCGCCGTACGCTGTACCTGCCGACTGCACAGATCGTATGCCCAAACACCGTGCCTGCGGCTCTTTTAAGCACGTGCCGGGATATTGTACACGTGGAGATCTACATTCTCAGGCATGGCAAGGCAGAGGAGCGCCCGTCTGGCATCTCAAGCGATGCAAAGCGTAGGCTGACGGAGTCCGGCAGGAACGAGATGGAGCAGGTTGCGTCTGGAATCGCAGCGCTTGGGATACGTCCCGATCGTATAATATCAAGCCCGCTTGTCAGGGCCCGTGAGACTGCCGAGATCATACGCGGGCGCCTGCTGCTTGAACAGGATTCGGGCCGGGGCTCCGCCCGGATCGGCATATGGCAGGAACTAAAGCCCGAGTCGGACGTGCTGGATGCACACGGCCGGCTGGCCGCAATGGCCCCGGATTCGGGCGTGATGCTTGTGGGACACGAACCGCACCTGTCGTCACTGGCATCCTCCATGATTACCCTGAGCCCCGGGCGGACTGCGGCACGCGATAGGCGCGCGTACGCGGGCGCGCCCGACGCGGCCATAAATCTCAAAAAGGGCGGGCTTGCAATCATACGTGCAAACGCGGATGCGCGGGTGATGAGGGGATTTCTGCGAAGCCTGATGACTCCAAAGCAGCTGAGGCTGTGCCGCCGCGCGGCTCGCTGACGCCCCCCGTGCGGCTCGCTGACGCCCCCCGTGTGGCGCAACGCGAGTTATCGGCCGCGGGTCGTTATGCCCGCATATTACGCGTCGGCGCACCGGGAATGGGCCGCGATCGTGACACCTGCGATCGAAAAATGCACAAAGCACGGCGCCGTGACCGGGCCGCTGCCGGCATAGTCGCGATTGAACACAATTGTTATTATTAATGCGGTTTGGCGTTAGCGTGATGATGCCGGAGCTGCACGCCGCAATCGCCTCTGCGCGACGCCTTGGTACGTCACGGATCCCCGCGGAGATGGCCCGGGGGGGATCAAACAGGCCCGCAGCGTCCGTGCTTGATCTGGGTTCAAACTCTGTAAAACTCTCGCACTATACCATGGACGCGCACAACGACTTCAAGCTCTATCACCAGAGATCCGTGCGCCTGCGCCTCTTTGAGGGGCTCAAGGGCGGGGTCATGCAGCCGGAGTACGTGGATCGCATGGTCGATACGCTCAGGCTGTTCCGTGAGGCGATAGACTTTGAGGAAATACGGCACGTGGTTGCGGTGGCGACTAGCGCAGTGCGTGACGCGAAGAACCGCCGCGACATAATAGATCGCATACGTCGAGAGACCGGCCTTGACTTTAAGATACTGTCAGACAGGGACGAGGCCCTCTATTCGTACACGGGGGCCGTGCGCATGCTGCACATCCCGTCGGTGCTCTTCTTTGACATTGGCGGGGGAAGCCTAGAGGTCGTCACTGCAAAGAACTACAAGGTGAAAAGCGCGCACTCTTTTCCGCTCGGCTCCCTGCGGCTGACGCAAAAGTTCGCCGAAGATCCCAAGTACGAGGACGTGGACTTTGAAGCCATGAAAAAGTACATCGGCAAGGCGCTGCCGTCCCTGAAGGACTTGGAGATAAAGGACGGCGAGCTGTATCTGGCGGGCGACGGCGGCATTGCGGGCAGTGACAGTGGCGCCGGTGATGGCGGCGACGACGACGACGGCAACGATCACAGCGACAAGGGCGGCCGCGACGCCGTCGGGACCGGGCCTCCTGCAGTCGCCATGGTGGGGGTCGGCGGGGTGCTCCGCTCGCTTACCAAATACGTGCAGGATGCCAAAGGCTATCCGCTCTCAAAGACCCACAACTACCAGCTCTCCGTGACCGACCTTGAGGACATATGGAGAAAGATACGCGACATGTCCCCTGACAAGATTGCAAAGATTCCTACAATAAACTCCTCGCGGGCAGATACCTTGCGCGCCTCCGTACTCGTAATAATGTCGTTTCTCAAAAGCGTAAAATGCGAAAGGCTGACTGTCAGCGCGCACGGGCTGCGAGAGGGCGCGCTTGCGCTGTCAATACAGCACCCGGCCGCGTTCAAGTCGCAGCGCATAGACGAGCAGCACATCCGGGAGACTGTCCTCAGCTCGGTCTCCCCGTCCTCGACCCTCGTGTCGTCCAAAATAGATGCGCTCGTGGAACTACTCCTGTCTGCGAATCTTCTGCACCCAGTCGACCGGCCCGTAATCCGATACGCACTGGAGCAGACGGACCGCCTGAGGTCGTTTAGGGACATCTCAAACATACTGTATACCATAATGGACGACGACTCGCACCTGAGCCACGGCGACCAGCTTGCCGCCGCCCTGGCCCTGATGCACCTGAGAAAGCGCCGCAAGGCGGACATAAACCTGCTCAACTTCGGGTCCATAGCCCGCTCGTACGACAAAAAACGGATACGCCGGATGTCGGCTATCGTGCTCGCGTACCAGATACTGGAGAGGTCTTCGGCCGACATGGTCCCGGAGTTTGGCAAAGGCGGCTCCGTCACGCTTGCCGTACGCGCGCCGTCCGGAAGCAGCTTTCCGCACCTCATGTTCAAGGAGGCGTGCTCCCAGCTGGAGGACGCGTTTGGAATCCCGTTCCGTCCTGACATCCGGGTCATTGGGTGACGCGCGTGCGCCCACCCGTGTAACCGCAGGAGTCGCTTGGCCCCTCCGCGTCCCCCACACGGCTTGCACGCGGCATCCGCATCTGCGCCGTCCGCCGGTGCGCATACCCCGCCGCGGTGTGTCACTGCGGCGCGCGAGGCAACCCTGCGGATTATTTGCAAGACTTATAGTCTATTTGCGGGCAAAAACCATGCATGATGGCTACATCCTCGCGCTCTAGCGCCGCGGACGGCGATTACGGCGCCGCAGGACAAGCGGAGGCCAAAAAGGCCGAAGCCGGGAGGCGCCGCCCGCGCAGGGGGGACGTCCCTGGCAAGCTCATCGTAGTCGAGGGGATAGACGGCTCTGGCAAGTCTACCCAGTTGTTATTGCTTGAAAAGTGGCTGCGGTACAACATGTTTGAGGTCTTTCGCACGGAATGGAACTCTTCGGATATAGTCCGTTCCATAACATCCAAGGGCAAAAAAAAGGAAGCCCTGACACCCACCACGTTCAGCCTTCTTCACGCGACTGACTTTGCCGATCGGTTTGAACGTCACATACTGCCGCTGCTTCATGCCGGCTATTTCGTGCTGGCCGATAGGTACGTTTACACCGCGTACGCCAGGGACGTGACGCGTGGTTGCGACCCGGCGTGGGTCCGCAAGGTCTATGACTTTGCCATAAAGCCCGACATCGCATTCTACTTTAGGGTGCCGCTTGACACCGCGATGGACCGCATATTGGCCGGCAGGCCAAAGCTGAAATTTTATGAAGCCGGCGCCGATCTGAACCTCTCAAAGGACCTCTACGAGAGCTTTAGGATATTCCAGCATCGCATCGTAGAGCAGTATGAGGCGATGCACAGGCGCGAGAGCTTCGTGGTTATGGATGCCACGATGCCCATCCACGAACAGCAAATGATCATGCGGGCCAAGGTGCGCAAGCTGCTTCCAAAGAAGCTCAAGAAGAAGACCGTTCTGGAGGTGCCCGGGCACGTCTGATGCGAGTGACTTTGCATCCGTACGCGACGCGTCTGGGGCGGTGGTCGCAGAGGCGCGCGCCGCGCATGGCCGCGTCATGCATGACGGTGCCGGGGAGGGCTCTGAGGATAATGACGCGTCCGGTGACTTCGGGGCCGGCGGCACTACTGAGGAGTATTCTGACAGCCACGCGTACTATGACTCTGACATATACCTCCAGCTTGCGGGCGTGGAGGATGCCGCCACGGCCGGCGGCGGCAGTCGCGGCGCCGGCACCGGCACCGGCGGTGGAGCTGGAGCTGGCGGCAGTAGCAGTAACGTGGGCGGCATGAAGTCCCGCAAGCCCAAATGGTACGGGGCAAAAAAGTTCGGCGGGTTGCACTATCTGCGCGACATTGAGATAGCGGGGCGCCTGATCGTAATAGAGGGGCCCGACGCGTCCGGAAGAAGCACCCAGATCGAGTTGCTCACCACGCAGCTGGAGGCAGAAGGGTACGCCGTGCTAAACACGGGACTCACGCGCTCGGAGATAATCGGCCAGGGCATACTAGAGGCCAAGCGCAACATCTCGCTTGGGGTGAGGACGCTTGCAATGTTTTATGCGGCCGACTTTGCGGATCAGCTGGAGCACAAGATCATACCGGCACTGCAGGCGGGCTACGTGGTACTGGCAGACCGGTACATCTACACGCTCATGGCGCGAAACACGGTACGCGGCATCAGGCGTAGCTGGTCAAGCAACCTGTACAGCTTTGCACTAGTGCCGGACATGACCTTTTACCTTGACGTGGATCCCTACGTGCTTGTACACCGCGTCTTTGCAAAGAGGCAGAGCTTGGACTATTACGAGTCGGGAGCCGACATGGGCATATCAAAGAACATGTATGACTCTTTCATAAAATACCAGCAGAGGCTCGCCCGGGAGTTTGGGATCCTGGAGCAAAAGTACGGCCTCAACATCATAAACGGAAACCGCCCCACAGACGTCATAAATGCCGGGCTCAAGAAGCAGGTCCTGCGGTATCTCTCAAAGGCATGATGATACCGGTGGTGATGGCGGCGCATGGCTCACACAAGGCCCAAAACCACGCACGGGGAATGTGACGATCATGGCCGGGGCGTCCCCGCTGTCGCCGCCGATGCCGATACTGCCGCTACCACTACCACTGCTGCCGTTGACACTGCCCCCGACACTTCCGTGACCGCCCCGGCACACGGCCTTGTCCTTGACGCTGCGGGCGCGGTGACTGATACTGCTGACTCTGGGGGGAAGCCGCCTGAAAAGGGCGGGCCGCGCCCGGTCCGGGGCAACGATATTGACATCACAAGGCCGCACCGCAACGCAATGCGCAGGCGCTACGATCTCTTTGCAAAGCGCCTTGAGGCGTACCTGTCCAGTCCGGGCGAGGAACAGCTGCACGACCTGCGCACGTCCATACGCCGACTCGAATCCACGTATGGCGCACTGCCAAAGTCCGAAAGGCCCGCGCGCTGCGGCAAGCTGATGTCCGCTGCAAGGGACCTGTTCCGCGGGACCGGCCCGCTGCGGGACTCTGATGTCATATCGGACATGCTGATTAAGCTGGGCGCTCCGGCCGACTCGGAGGCGGTTGTAAAACTCTGCCGCGGCAGGGAGGGCGCCCTTGGGGACGCGCTATTCCGCGCCCGGAAGATTGCGGCGCTCAAACCGCTGTCTGGAGCGGTGGACAGGATTGACCGGCACAAGATGGCATTCAAGCGCAGGCGCATGATCTGGTCTCTCTTTGATGACGTGCGGGGCATCTCTGCAACAGTGACCTCTGACGAGTCAAAGGTTGAGGAGCTTCATGCCATGCGGAAGATGGTAAAGAGGCTCCGCTACCTGCTGGAAGACGAGACCCAGTACCGGACGTATTGCCGAGTCGCCGCCGCCGCACCTGCCAGTACGAGCGCCGCCATATCGCCTCATCATGACGCCAGCTGCAGTGTCAATGATGCCCAAAACTATGATGCGTCGCTGTCGAGGGTCTTGGACAGCGTAAGGCAGGTCCAGGAATCGACTGGCACCATACACGACTGCGACATTGCACTACAGTACGTCACTGCAAACTATGTCGGTCTTGGGGACGGCGCCGCAGGAATCTTTGATGCGATTCAAAAGCGCCGCCACAAAACCTACTTGGATCTTGTGGGCGCGCACAGGGATGCCAAAAAGCTGGCCGAGAAGCACTAGGCGCCGTTCGTCATAGGGCTCACCAAGTGACAGCGTGAAATAATGGCGGCGCCTGTATCTGAAAAGGCAAAGTTTGTCGATCTCCTGGCGGCCGTGGTTGTGGCGACACCTACATCGTGGTCGGTGCTGTTTATATCTGCACACGGGAACGGGATGAGATGGACGACACGAAAAAGAAGTTCCTGGGGCTGGTTTACCTGATAATAGGGGCAATATCGTTACTTTCCGGGCTCTCCTCTACTGCGGAAGTATGTCGCTACTATGAAAACATCCCGGTTGATTTTCTGGCGCTTCTGATCCTCTCGTATGCTCTGAGCGGAATTACATTCTTTTTTGGTATCAGATGCGTTAAATAAGGAACTGTTCCCGTTTTTCCCTGAACAAGTACGTCAAAATCTCGTTACTCGTACCCGCGGGAATAGTAGTGTATATTGTGTTCGCCAACCTGTATGTTCATAGCGTTATTCCAGAGACATACCAAAGGTACGATTCAAACGAGCATGTCCTGGCCTTTGGGGAGGCGTATAACTCCGGAAGTACGATTACGTTTGGCAACTTTTGGAGCGTTGATGCAATAAGCTATTCAGACACGAGGGGAATCAAGTCTGCGGAACTTGTGATATACATCAGTGAGGATGAACGCATGGAACTGAACTGTTATGACGATGTGTTTGGTGAAAAACCCGTCAAGTTCCACAGCGTGGACTCCCCGTCAATCGACGACATCGCCTCGTCAGTTTCCATCTGCGGCTTCAACGACATGGGCCGCCTCATCCCACCCTGATCATATTGCAGGTACAAAACGGCATCAGCAAGGCCTGGGGGCATGCGCAGCGCGTCGGGGCCCGGACTCTCGGGGGCCAACCGTCTGCGCGCGTGCTTTGACACGCAGCTGCGGGCGGTGGATGCGTCCCACAGGCGTGTGCACGTCACACCCCGGCCCGCCAAAACCAAAATCCGGATTGGCATGGGTTCGTACGCATGCCGGAATCTGGGAAAGAACCGACGTGCAAGCGGAATTGCCGGATTTAGATCCCGATACGGTTTGGAGGCGTGCAACATATCGCGCCCTGCAATACGCGGTTGGCCGGACGCACAAAACAAGCCGGGCCCGCGCCCTTATGCCTGCATCCTGCTAGAGTTAATAGACGCGGCATGTCCTGACGTCCATGGCGCTTGCCGAGTCGGCGATATTTGGCATGCTACAGGGCATCCTTGAGTGGCTCCCGATATCAAGCACGGGCGAGCTCGTCATTATAATGACCGGGATATTCGGGTACGCGCCCCAGGACGCGGCGGACCTGTCGTTTTTCCTGCACCTTGGAACTGCCGGCTCGGCCGTCCTGTACCTGCGCCGGGACATCGCACGCATACTCCGCAGCGCAGGTGGTTACCGCCCAGGATACGGCAACCCCTCTGACGGCATGATTACGTTCCTGGTTGTATCCACGCTCCTGAGCGGGGCGCTCGGATTCTCCGTGTTCGCGCTCGCAGCGGATGCGGGCGCCGCGTCCGGCGAGTTCCTGCTCGGACTGGTCGGGATCGCGCTGATAGCGACGGGAATAATCCTGTATGCCACCAAGAGGCGGCAGGGCTCTGCTGCATACGCCGCCGGCCTAAAGTCCGCCACGTCGCTCAACTTGCGCGACACCGTACTTCTTGGGGTGGTTCAGGCGTTCTCCGCCCTGCCCGGGCTGTCCCGGTCCGGCGTCACGGTCTCTGCGCTTCTCCTGCGCGGATACTCGGCGCCCGAGGCCTTGCGCCTCTCCTTCCTGATGGGCATTCCCGCCGTACTGACGGCTCAGGCGGGGCTCCTGCTTGTGTACGGCCTCCCTGATGCCGAACCCGCCGAACTGCTGGTGGGCCTTGCGCTCTCGTTCGCGTTCGGGTACCTGTCCATGCGCGTACTTGTGGGTATAGCGGGCAGGGTCAGCTTTTGGTGGTTTGCAATCATAATGGGCTGCGTCGCGCTGCTCTCGTTTGCGGGCCTGTTCTGACCCTCTTGCTTCCTTTAGCTGCGCCTATTTAGCTCTGCCTATTTTCCCACATCTATTTATAATAACGACGTTATGTCGTGTGTGATGGCAACTGAGAACCTTGAGATGGATTATTCAAAATATGACTTTAAGGATTCTACTGAAATGTACGTCCACCTGAGCAAAAAGGGGCTCACAAAGGAGACGGTAATTGGAATCAGCAAGATGAAGGACGAGCCGCAGTGGATGCTCGACTTTAGACTGAGATCGTTTGAGACGTTTATGAAGAAACCCATGCCCACGTGGGGCGGCGACCTGAGTACGATAGACTTTCAGAACATCTACTATTATGCAAAGGCGTCAGAAAAGACCGAGAAGAGCTGGGACGACGTTCCAGCCGACGTGAAGAACACCTTTGACAAGCTCGGGATTCCAGAGGCCGAGAAGAAGTTCCTGGCCGGCGTCGGGGCCCAGTACGAGTCCGAGGTCGTATACCACAACCTCAGGGAGGACCTGCAAAAGCAGGGCGTGATGTTCCTTGACACGGACTCTGCGCTAAAAGAGCAGCCCGAGATATTCCGCAAGTATTTTGGCAAGGTCATACCGCCCGAGGACAACAAGTTTGCGGCCCTCAACAGCGCAGTCTGGAGCGGCGGCTCGTTCATCTACGTGCCGCCGGGCGTAAAGGTCGACATGCCACTCCAGGCATACTTTAGGATAAACGCGGAGAATATCGGGCAGTTTGAGCGCACCCTGATCATCGTAGACGAGGGCGCAGACGTCCACTACATAGAGGGGTGCACGGCCCCCGTATACTCGTCCGAGTCGCTGCACTCTGCGGTGGTGGAGCTGGTGGCCCACAAGGACGCCCACCTGCGGTATACCACAATCCAGAACTGGAGCAACGACGTGTACAATCTGGTGACAAAACGAGCCTACGCGTACGAAGGGGCCACGGTGGAATGGATTGACGGCAATATAGGAAGCCGCCTCACGATGAAGTACCCCGGCGTGTACCTGATGGGACAGCGCGCCTACGGCGAGACTCTGTCAATCGCCTTTGCAGGCAAGGGACAGCACCAGGACACGGGCGCCAAGATGGTGCACCTGGCGCCAAACACCAAGTCGAAGATCACCTCCAAGTCGGTGAGCAGGCATGACGGACGCTCCACGTACCGCGGACTGCTCAACGTGGCAAAGGGCGCGACCAACGTAAAGTCGACCGTAAGGTGCGACGCACTGCTTCTTGATGACACGTCGAAGACAGACACGTACCCGTACATGGAGATAAACCAGGAGGACGCCACCATTACGCACGAGGCCACCGTGGGCAAGATCGGCGACGACCAGATATTCTACCTGATGAGCCGGGGCTTTACGGAGGAGGAGGCCCTGTCACTGATAGTAAACGGGTTCATGGAGCCGTTCACAAAGGAGCTTCCGATGGAGTATGCGGTGGAGCTGAACCGGCTGATAAAGCTCGAGATGGACGACTCCGTGGGGTGACCGTCGTGCCTGCCCGCTGCCTGTGAGTTGATATGCAATGTCCACACTTCAAAAGCTGTCCGAACTTGACGAGTCACATATAGACGCGATATCCGCCCAGGGGCGCGATCCGCAGTGGCTTCAAGAGTACAGGCGCAGCTCGTTCGAGGCGTACGGCCGGCTGCCGCTTGAGACCTCGCCATTGTACAACAAGTATACCGATGCTAGGAGGCTTGATCCCGCGCAGGTACTGCTGCCGCCCGGCATGTCCGCCTCCGACGCCGAACCCGCGTTCTTGAGCCGCCGGATTGCGGAACTGAAGGACGAGGCGTCGATCATACAGGTGGGCACTCGCGTTGCCCGCGTCAACGTTCCTGACGACGCGGCGGCCAAGGGCGTCGTGGTCAGCTCCATATATGACGCGCTAAACGACGGCAACAGCGAGTCGGCCATACGCGCCGCCCTCGAGTCGTCGGACTCGGAGGGTGACAAGTTCACCGCGCTGAACAATGCGGCCTTTAACTCCGGGATATTCATACACGTTCCCGACGGGGTACAGATTGACAGGCCCATATACGCGCTGGTCTGCCTGCCCCAAGACGGCTCTTCTGTAATATCACGCAGCGTCATTGCAATGGGGGACTCGGCGAAGGCCACCATCGTACAGGAGATGTACTCTCCAAGGCCCGGCGATGGCTCTGCGTCCCCCGCGGCCCTGCAGCCGTCATATCTGGAGATGCTCAACACGACGGTGGGCGCCAACTCGCGCCTTGACGTGACGACACTCCAGATGCTCGACCAGTCTGCCGTCAACTTCTCGACCCGGCTTACCGACCTATCGCAGGACGCCCAGGTGAACTGGTATTCGGGACTCTTCGGGGCCCAGCTGAGCAGGTACCGCATAGACTACTTTTTGCGCGGCAGCGGGGCGTCTACGAACGACTCGGAAGTGGTGTTCGGCAATGCGGACCAGTCATTTGACATCCAGACCGAGGTGAACCACGAGAGCCCTGCGACCGAGGGCAGGGTTGTCGAAAAGTCCATCCTGCGCGACAAGTCCAAGTCGCTGTTCAAGGGCATGATACGCATAAAGGAGAACGCGACAAAGTCAAACTCGTTCCTGTCAGGCAGGTCCATCCTGCTTGATCCCGACGCCAAGTCCGACGCCATACCCGGGCTGGAAATATTGACAAACGACGTCAAGGCCACGCATTCGGCGTCAGTCGCCCAGATCGACGAAGAGCAGATATTCTACCTGCAGTCGAGGTGCCTCAGCAAGGAGGAGGCCGAACGCACCATCGTCGAGGGGTTCTTGGAGCCGCTGTCCAGGAAGATGTCGTACCAGGTAAGGGCCTGGATTGCATACCTGATCGAGTCAAAATGGGAGGGCCGCGAGCTTGGCATCAATACGGACGAGGAGCTTGCAAAGTTCGTCGAGGTCGAGGAGACCAGATACAACGAGGATGCGGAGATTGAGCAACACTACAAGTACCGCTGATGGCGGCGGTGGGAGCGGCGCCATGGACGCTGCCGCAGGTGACGGCGCCGGCGACAACCGTGATGGCAAAAGGAGATGGCTCCGCGTGTGCCCGCTTTCCGACGTTGCAGACGGGACGCTGCAAAGATTCGAGGATCATGAAGGCGGCCGCAGGATGCTGGTATCAAACCAGGACGGGGTTGTACGCGCGACCGACCTGATGTGCACCCACGAAGAGGCGGACCTGTCGACGGGCTTTCTGGGGCCCGACGGTGTGCGCTGCCCGCTGCATCTCTCCGTGTTTGACTTGGAGTCCGGCTGCCCCTTGAACCCCCCCGCCGAAAAACCCGTGCAGGTCTACAACGTTAGAGTGGACGATGGACAGATATACGTAGAGGCGTAGTGACCGGCCATGGACGCAACTCAGAACGGACAATCGCCCCAGCAGCAAAAGCAGCAGCAGCAGCAGAGCAAAAAGGCGCGCCGCCGAAATCGACGGCATCGGCAATTCCAGCACGCGCAAAGGCAGCCGCAGCCGCAACCTCAGCAACAAAACACACAGCCGCAGCCCCCTTCGCAAACAGGGTCCTCCGCGCAGCCCGCGGTAAACTTTGAGGATCTTCGAAGGGACTTTCCAATACTTTCCAGGACTGTCAGGGACGGCAAACCCTTGGTATACTTGGACAATGCAGCCACCACGCAAAAGCCCACGCAGGTGATAGACGCGATAGGCGACTATTACAGGACGTACAATGCGAACACCCACAGGGCCGTATACGCGCTTGCCGAGGAGGCCACCGAGGCCTACGAGGCGGTCCGTGACAAGGTGGCCAAGTTCGTAAACATCAAGGACCGGCAGGAGATAATATTCGTCCGCGGTACCACCGAGGCAATCAACCTGGTGGCGTACGCGTGGGGGAGGGGACACGTAAAGCCCGGCGACATCATAGTCACTACGGAATACGAGCACCACAGCAACATCGTGCCGTGGCAGCTCGTGGCCGAGGAGAGGGGGGCTGTCTTGGAATACGTCAGTGTTGACGACAACGGCGAGCTGATCCTCGACGACCTGGACAGGCTGCTTGAGACCGGAAGGGTGAGACTGGTCGCGTTCAGCCTGATGTCAAACGTGCTTGGCACCATCACGGACGCCGACGCAATCATATCAAAGTGCAAGGCCGCCGGCGTCCCCACGCTGGTGGACGGCGCACAGGCCGTGCCGCACATGCCAGTCGACATCGCGTCGCTCGGGTGCGACTTTTTCGCATTCTCCGGCCACAAGATGCTGGGACCCACCGGCATAGGCGTACTCTGGGCAAGCAAGAGGATGCTGGCCGAGATGGTGCCGTTCCACGGGGGCGGCGACATGATACGCGAGGTGCACAAGTACGAGTCCACGTGGAACGACCTGCCGTACAAGTTCGAGGCCGGCACGCCCAACATAGCAGACGTGATAGGGCTGGGCGCCGCAATAGACTACCTTGGACGGATCGGGATGGAGAACGTCAGGAGCCACGAGATGCTCCTCACGCGGTACGCGCTAGAGAAACTGTCGGCCATACCGGACCTTAAGATATACGGGCCAAAGGACGCCTCGAGGCGCGGCGGCGTCATCTCGTTTAACTTCCAGTCGGTGCACCCGCACGACGTCGCGTATATCATAGACGGGGCCGGCGTGGCGCTCAGGTCGGGGCACCACTGCGCGCAGGTGCTGATGGAAAAGCTCGACGTGGCGGCCACGTCGAGGGCAAGCTTTTACCTGTACACTACGACCTCCGAGATCGACGCGCTGGTCGGGTCGCTTGACCTGGTGGCGCAAAAGTTTGTGGTGCGCGGCAAGAAGGGGGAGGACGAATCCATAAAATGAGCAGCGGCGGCAACGCGGACATCTACCACGAGATGATCGTGGACTACTCGAGGAATCCGTCAAACTTTGGCAAGATAGAGAACCCCGACGTGACGTTCCATGACGCGAACCCGCTGTGCGGCGACAGCATAGACATAGACATGAACATATCCGACAACGCCGTCTCTGACATAAAGTTCCACGGCAAGGGCTGCGCAATCTGCATGGCGTGCTCGTCGGTCCTGACTGAGATTACAAAGGGAAAGAGCCTGGAGGAGGTGAGGGCAGTCGGCAAGGACGACATACTGGGCGAGCTGGGGCTGGAGCACCTGCAGGCGGTTCGCATAAAGTGCGCGCTGCTGCCACTGAAGGTGTTCAAGTCGGCGCTGTACACGTACCTTGGAAGTCACATGCAGGGCTCGGGCGGCTCCGCTGACACAAACGCCGCGGATGCAGGCATGTCTTCTGAGGAGATCGACAGACTAAAAGAAGAGGCTGCCGGACTGTACTAGATGGCCGGCGATCCCGACGGGACGGCAGGGGCCGGTGACGCCCCCGCCGCCACTGCCTCCGACAGCAGCACCGACGCCCCCGCCGCGCTGGGCCTTGAGGTGCGCCGCACGATATTTGAGAATTTCAACGACCTCGAGCTCCGGTTCACGAACGACGAAGTCCTTGACATCATGCGCAAGAAAGGCGTCGTGGACGACGTGTGCGACGTGTGCGACGTCGAGTCCGACTTTGTGTCGCTGTGCAAGTCGGGCCTCGTGCGCAACATAGCGCAGAACTTTAACACGATGTGGCTGCGCCTCTTTGACGTGGTGGACGAGATGGAGTGCGGCGCCTGCTCCCGGACAGTCCACTTGGGAAGGGCAGAGGAGCGCGCATGCCCCAATCCCGGCTGCGGGGCGCCACTGGGGACCTGACTGCAGAGCGGCGCCGATCACAAAAATGATTCCTCGACGTCGTTGATGTTCCCGTGGGCCCACTCTTGGTTCAAGTCTTTTTTTTTGCAACGGTACATTGTCACATTAATCTTATATGCTAGAATGCTGCAGTGGTTTACATGTGGCAAAAAAGTGATTATAACATCGTGGTTAAAAAAGACGGTAAATTCTATGCAGGTTACTGTCTGGAGATGCCGCAAGCCAAAGGGCAAGGAAATACTAGAGATGAGGCGATTGAAGACACCAAAAAAGCCATAATTCTGTGTATATCGTATCTAGAGGACAAAAGGAATGATCCAGAACTGGACCTGATAACTGTGTCGATATGAGCCTGCCAGTGATTGGATACCGTGATGTTCTCAAGGCATTAAAAAAGGCGGGGTTTTATCCCACACGTCAGAACGGGAGCCACATAATATTGGAGAATGGACAAGGTGCATGGACAGTAGTGCCAAGAAAGAAAGAATTGGGAAAAGGGTTGATATTGCAAATAGCTTCTGAATGCGGGTTGACAAAAAAGGAGTTTCTCGACATGCTTTGATTCGGGAAACTTCATGCAAACAAGACATGTAATACGCGCATCAATCCTGACAAATATTATTCCGATCTTTGAGACTATGTGACGCTACTCTGAGTGGTAGAAGAAGAATTGACATTCGCTTTAATTTGGTTGCATTGGTATTCACTAACGCAATGCCAAGCGATTTGTCTGAAATTTCATTTCAAGTAAAATGGGCTGTTTAGGAAATTAGCAAAAAATCTGGTATTAATTAACGGTTTAAATCTAATAAGACGTAAATACGCTCTTTTCGGGTTTGTTTACTAGATAACTAAACTCGACCGATCCTGTCGCGAAATCACTGCATCGCCATACTCGAAGGCATCATGCGGGGACAGATGCTATTACTGCCACGCATGTCACCGCCTCCTGCGGCCGTAGTTCGGCAATGCTTGAATGCACCTGATCTCAGATACTCGCATTCTCTGTTGCTGTTATCTCTGCCACCCTTTGAGAAAACCACGTCAACTGAGCCCCTGATTCCTGTGCCTGGCGGCCGCATCCTCGAGCGCGCTTATCATGGGAAGGCGCTTGCCTGTCAGGTACAGCACGAGGGCCCCGCCGGCGGTGCTGATGTGGTTTATCCTGTCGGTCAGCCCCAGCTTCTTTAGCGCCGAGGTCAGGTGGCCGCCGCTGACTATGGTGGTGGCCATGGAGTCCGAGACTGCCCTCAGCAGGGAGTTTGTCCCATAGCTAAAGTTCTCGTTCTCAAAGAACCCCGCAGGCCCGCTTATGAACACGGTGCCGGCGCCCGATATCAGCTTTGAATAGTACTCCACCGTCTTTGGGCCCATGTCGTACACCTTGTCCCCCCTGCTCATCTCCCTGACGTCCATCTCGACCCTCTCGCCGTCCTTGTCGATTGCCACGTCCACGGGGGTGGCAAACACGTCGGGATACTCGCCGATCAGCGCGTGGGCCTTTGCCACTGCCTCCTCCTCGCGTTTTATCCCAAGCGACGACTTTATCCTTGCCTGCGCGCGCAGGAACACGTTTCCGATGAGCCCGGTCAGCAGTATGTGGTCGGCCCTGCCGTTCTCTATCAGCATCTTTATGGCCTCGAGCCTGTCGGGCACCTTTGAGCCCCCCAGCACGATCACGTGGGGGGCCTTTGCCACCGTCATTATGTTGTCGAGGTTCTGAACCTCGCGCTCTACAATCCTGCCGGCGCACGCCGGCAGCACGTGGGGAAAGCCCACAATGGACGGATGCTGCCTGTGCGCGCTCGGAAACGAGTCCATGACGCACGCGTCGAACAGCTTTGAGAGCCTGGAGACCATTATCGTCTTGGCGGCGGCCTCGGGGGGAAACTCATAGTTCTCCTCCGCGCAGAACCTGAGGTTGTCAAGCAGTATGATGTCGCCGTCCTTCATGCCGCGTATCTCGTTTTGGGCCGCCACCCCCATCACGTCCTCCACGTATTTGATGCTGCGGCCGGTCACCTTCTGGAGCACCTCCGCATGGCGTGACATTCCGGTATAGTCGTTGTTGCCCACCCTTCCCTGGTGGGACGCGATCACCACCTTTGCATCCTGCAGCGACTTTAGGCTGGCCGCCGCCTCCTCTATCCGTTTTGTGCCTAGGATCTCCATCGTGTTGGGGTCGATGGGGCAGTTTATGTCGACCCTCAGAAGCACGGTCTTGCTCCTGAGGTCGAAGTCATCAAGTGTGAGGACACTCTTCACGATTGTACTGCCAAGGGCCCCGTTAAATTCCTTAAGGGCTGTTTTTGTCCGCGGCCGCATTCCGGGGTGAGGATGACAGCGCCCGCCGCCGATGCTTGGCAAGCTTAATTTGGCCGCCCCCGCCCACCACGCCATGGATCCGCCAATTACGGTGTCCCAGATGTACGACATCGAGAACAGGGGGCACGACATGGGCTTTCTCAAAAAATTCATGATGGAGAATGCCGGCGCCGCCGCCGCCAGGCGCCTGGTGGAGGCCGTACGCGCCGGGGGGCACGACATGGCAGGCAAGCGCGTTCTGGTGGCCGCCGGCCTTGGAAACAACGGCGGCGACGGGATGGTGGTCGCCCGGCACCTTGCCGGGTACGGGGCTCGTCCCGCAGTGCACCTGCTAGGCGGCCCCGATATGATAAAGACGGAGGAGAGCCGGTGGAACTGGTCCCTCTTGGAGAGGATGCCCGGCTCGGTGTCCTTGGTGGCATGCGGCGCCGGGTTTGTGCCGCCAAGCAGCACGCCTGACGTCCTTGTAGACGCGATATTCGGAACCGGAATTACGGGCGACATACGGGAGCCGTACTCGTCGGCCATCGCGTACATCAACGAGCAGCAAGGGCCGTTCAAGATGGCAGTGGACGTGCCCTCGGGGCTCGACCCGCAGACCGGGGAGACTGCCAACATGCATACGGCGTGCGACATGACCGTCACGTTCCACCGCATGAAGCAGGGCATTCCAAGGCGCCCCGACCTGACCGGCGCCCTGCATACGGAAAAGATAGGCATCCCGCCGGAGGCGGAGGCAGGAATCGTCTCATGACCGTCGCAGTAGAACAGGTGCCGGTGGGCCGGATGCAGAACTTTACGTACGTCGTGTCAGATGTGGGCACAAGGGACGCGGTCATAATAGATCCGTCCTGGGATCTGGCGGAACTGGATCTGATAATCAAGCGCAACTCGCTCAACGTCAGGTATATCGTAAACACGCACCACCACTTTGACCACACGACGGGAAACGAGCAGATGGCCCAGTCCACGGGCGCCCCCGTCGCGCAGCACGAGGCGTCCGAGCTGCCCCACGACGTGTCGCTGCGGCACGGCGACGCCGTCGCGTTTGGGGACTCGGCGCTCGAGGTGCTGCACACCCCCGGCCACTCAAAGGACAGCATATGCCTGGTCGGGGACGGCAAGATCTTTACCGGCGACACGCTGTTTGTGGGCGCGTGCGGGCGCGTCGACCTGCCCGGCGGCAGCGCGCGCGAACTGTACCACAGCATATTCGGCACACTTGCAAACCTTGAGGACTCGCTTGTAATGTATCCTGGGCACGACTATGGGGCATCGCCGACGTCCACCCTCGGGGATCAAAAGCAGGGCAATCCTGTGATGCGCCCGGTATCCGAGGAGCAGTTCGTGGCAAGGATGACCATGGGGTGACCGCGCACGGCCGCACTGTTCTTTACGCGAGGGGGCCGGCCTGCGCCGCGCACGGGCTGGTGATGCGCAACGGACATGGACGACGGCCTGAGGATACATGGAAGCGAGCGCAGGGGTGCAGACTTTGTCGACTCTGTAGCCTCCGGCAGGTTCCTGTTCTCGATGGTAATGTCGTATACGTCCACCTGCGAGGTCCCCGGGCTTACGATTGCCGGCGCCGACGCGGCCTCGTTCAAGTTCACGCCGCCTGCCGACGCCGAATACCTGCATTACGGATACTGCAGGACCATCAAGGGCATCCCCGTCACGCCCGACGGCAAGCCGACTCCTGCCGTCCTTACAAAGGCGGCCCTCGAGCACGCAAGCATTCCGCACGTGACGATAAACGCCGGAAGCCGCGTATCCCCGAGGCTGCCGTACGTGGCCACGGGGCTTGGATACGGCGGCAATATCCGCACGCGTGACGCGATGTCGGTGCAGGACGTGCTGCATGCGGTGGACTACGGGCGCATAGTGGGGAGGAGCCTGGCGCCGCTTGCCGACTGTTTGGTGATAGGCGAGAGCATTCCGGCCGGAACCACCACGGCAATGGCGGTCTTGTATGGGCTGGGGCATCGTGCGAGGGTCAGCTCCAGCATGCCCTCAAACCCGATATCGCTCAAGAGAAGGGTCGTACGCGACGCGTTTCTGCGGCTCGGCAGGGAGGGCGCGGGGCGTGCACGGCAGCATGTGCCCGGGGGGAAGGACGGCCGTGCCAAAGACGTCCCTGATGGAGCCGCGGGCAACGCAGCTGGCACTGCACCCGGTGACGGACGGCGTCTGCCAGGCCGGGACCGCCCGAGCGCGGACGCGCACCCGGAACGCGGCGGCAGTACCTCCGACGCGCAGGCCACCCTTGATGACGTCGCGCCAAAGCCGCCCGGACCGGGTTCAAGTGAGGCAGAGAGGCAGCACTACGTGTACCGGATAACGGCAGCCGTGGGGGATCCCATGATTCCGTTCGTGGCCGGCATGCTAAGCTCCGCGTCCGTATCCTCCAAGGTGATGCTGGCAGGCGGGACGCAGATGGCCGCCGTCCTTGCCGTTGCGTCGGGAATAGGATACGATGACAGCAACGTGGCAGTCGGAACAACCTCGTACGTAGCAGAGGACAAGAACGCGGACTTTGCGGGGCTGCTGTCCGACGTGTCCGACGTGCCTGCAATCGCGGTAGATCCGGGGCTTGACGCCTCGCAGCATGCGGGACTGAGGGCGTTTGCGGAGGGGTATGCCAAGGAAGGCGTGGGCGCAGGCGGCTGCATCATATCTGCCATGCTAAAGACGAATGCCGGGCGCGCAGAGATGGCGCGCGCAATAGACGCCGAGTACTCCAAAATGTTCGGATCGCGGGCCGCATAAGGGCTGGCTTGCGGGCCGCGTGCCGGACGGTGCACGTCCGAGGTCCTTTTGGCACCGGCGCCGCTGTCATTTGACCGTTACAGACTTTGCCAGGTTCCTCGGATAGTCCGGGTCCGCATTTCTCTCCAGCGCCGTATAATACGCGAGCAGCTGTATGGGTATGATCTCCGATATGGCATAAAGCGGGCTCTTTGGATTCTCCTCCCTGTCACTGATCTCTGGAATCCTTATCCAGTGGTCGTACACGTCGGAATGCGCGTCGGATATCCCTATTATTCTCGCGCCCCTGGCTTTTATCTCCCTTGCACTGGTCAGCATATCTTCGTGCGTGGAGTCGGCCGGGTTTATCACAATGACGTATGTCGAGTCGTCCATCAGCGCAAGCGGCCCGTGCTTTAGCTCGCCTCCTGCAATCCCCTCTGCGTGTATGTACGTCAGCTCCTTTATCTTCAGGGCCGCCTCTGTTGCAATGGGATAGTGCACGCCCCTGCCTAGCACGTATATGTCCGAGATGTCCTTTAGCTCCTTTGCCACCTTTTGAATGCCGGTGGGATCCTCCAGTGCCCGGAGTATGAGGCCCGGGACCGCGTCTGTGATGCCGCCGCTGCCGCCGCTGCCGCCGCTGCCGCCGCTGCCGCTGCCACTGCTGCCGCTGCCACCGCCCTCACCATCGCCATCAAGCCGCCTGCCTTCTGCCACTTGCGATATTATCCTGTATAGCACCACCAGCTGGGACGTAAAGCTCTTGGTGGCGGCCACCCCTATCTCGGGGCCGCAGTTCATCCCGATTGTCACGTCCGACTGGCGCGCAAGCGAGGAGGTCATCATGTTGACCACCGATATTATTCTGCACCCTGCCTTTCTCGCCGTCCTGATTGCGCTCAGCACGTCGGCGCTCTCCCCACTCTGTGATATGGCCACGAGTACCGAGCCGGGGCCCATTCCTTCCGATGAGAACTGCATCTCGCTTGACATGACGGCCTCTGTGCTCTTTTTGGCATGGCTTGCAAAGAAGTGCTTTGCGACCAGCGCCGCGTTGTAGCTGCTACCGCTGCCCGTCATGCATACGTTGTCTGCGTCGCGTATGATCTTGGCGGCCTCTGCCATCTCCCGCACGGCCGTTCCGCCTGCCTTGGACGCGGTCTCGTGCTGCTCGAAGATCTCCTTTAGGGTAAAGTGCGCATAGTCGCCCTTGTACGCGTCCCCGAACTCCTTTGAGACCTTTGTTATGCTGTACTTGACGGGATTTCCCTCAAAGTCCGTTATCTCAAACGTGGACATGTCGCCGTTTGTAATCACCATGTTGCCGTTCTCCACGTATACGGCCTCGTCTGTATGCTCGATGAACCCGAGCACGTCGCTTGAGAGAAACACGTCGTTCTCTCCGACCCCGATTATGAGCGGCTTGTGGAGCCTGGCCGCGGCCAGCCTGCCCCCGCTGAACATTGCCACGAACGCATATTCGCCCTGCAGCCTTGAAACCGTGCCCGTCATGGTTTCCTTGACGCTCTTGGTTCGCTCGTAGTTTTTCTGCAGCAGGTTTGAGATCACCTCGCTGTCCGTCTCGCTCCTGAACGCGTATCCGTCCTTTACAAGCTCGGACTTTATCTCCTCGAAGTTTGTTATGATGCCGTTGTGCACTACGGCGATCTCGCCCGAGCTGCTTGGATGGGGGTGCGCGTTTGCATCCGTCACGTTTCCATGAGTGGCCCACCTTGTATGGCCTATTCCTACGCTTCCGGGCATCGCGTCAAGGCGCGCCGACCTGTTCACGTCATCCACCCTGCCGGTGCCCTTGCGTACCATTATGCCGCCTTCCGTCTGCTGCCCCGAGCCGCGCCCGCCTGATGCGGTTGCGACTCCCACACTGTCATATCCGCGATACTCCATGCGCCTGAGTCCGCGTACCAGTATGGGCGCCGCGCCGCCGCTGTCGCCGTTGCCCCTACCGCTGTACCCAATTATAGAACAACACATCTCAAACAGATCCGCGGGGGCCGGGTTTGCGATAAAAGCTTACTCTTTTCCAGCCCTTCGGCGTTAGGCCAGCCGGCAGGAATGACTGTGCTGAAAAAACGGTGCCTACCCTCACTTTGTTTGTCAAGAGGTGCGGGGAGGGGAGAGGGAAGGAGGAGAAAAGGGAGTAGGGGGCAATTAATGCAACCGGCAAGGCATGCGCGCCTCGGGTTTTGTGCCGTCGCCGTCGCTGCCCTGTGCCTTGGCCGCGATGGACACGTCGGACCTTTCCTGCGCCGCAACAGGCCTTTGAACTGTTTTGCAGTGTGGCTGGCCATAAGCGCAGATATTTTTTCCCTTGGGCCGCGCCCGTCAGGCGGTATCTGGCTTTGGTGGTCACCTTGTCAGTATGACGTGTACGGCGCCGAAGGCCGGTTCTGCCGACCTCTCGGATACCTCGCCTGAGACGGCCTCGCGCTCCTCGGGGGTCAGCGTGTCGGCCTCATCGACGGTCTGGTCGTGCAGCCCACTTATGTTGTCCAGGTACGCGCCTACCGCAATGTCGGGCCTGCCGTCCCCGTTCACGTCGGCGCTGGAGGATATCGAGAAACCGAAGAAGTTATAGTCGTCAAGGGAGGGTCCGTTGGGGGCCAGGTCGTCGAGCGTCTGCGTCGCCTTCACGGAGCCGTCCCCGTTCATGTACATGACGTGCACCTCGCCCCTGTCGAGTCCGCCGCCGTCGCCGCGGTTGGCGCCGCCGGCAAGCTCGGCCACTCCGTCCCCGTCCAGATCGCCGATAGCCGACACTCCTATCCCGAAGAACTCGAACTCGTTCAGGACGGGCCCGTTCTCAGTCGCGCCGTCTATGGTAAAGCTGTCCTTTACCGACCCGTCCCTGTTCATCATCAGTACGTGCATGGATCCGGTATTCAGTACGGTAAGGCTGGACGAGCCGGAGTCGCGGCACATCTTGGCGTACGTCAGGTCCGTGGAATCCGAGCCGACGGCCAGGTCGGGCACCCCGTCGCCGTCAAAATCGTCGATTCCGGCCACGGCGGTTCCAAAGAAGTGCTCCGGTTCGAGGTCGGGCGCGTTGGCAGTACCGTGCCCTATGCTTGCAGATCCCTTGGCCGTACCGTCGGCGTTCATGAATATGACGTCCACCGATCCGTAGAACTCCTCGTCGGGGTAGGCCGCCAGCCGCTCGCTAACGGTCTCTGTATAGTTAAACGGTAGGTTCAGAAACAGAAAGGAGCCGTGCGCCAGATACCTGCCGACGGCCAGGTCGGGCACCCCGTCGCCGTCCAAGTCACCTATGCCGGCCACTCTGAACCCAAAGTACTCGTACTGTCTGGCCGACAGCCCGGGCACGGTGTCCGAGTTGAGCCCCGTCGACGAGAGCACCGCGCCACTGCGGTCAAGGAAGAGTACGTGCACCGCGCCGGCGTCGGTTCCACCCGCATCATCCCCGTCTGCGCCGACGGCCACGTCTGGCACCCCGTCGTCGTTCACGTCACCTATGCCGGCCACTCCGGCTCCAAAGTAGTCTCCGGCCCTCAGGGACGGCACGTCGGCGCCGGTGATCTTGACGGCACCTTTGGCGGTTCCGTCGGCATTCATGAACAGCAGGTACGCGGCCCCGGAGTTCTCGGCGTGCGAGTCGTCGCCACTGGCTCCAACGTAACTGTTAACGTGGTTTTGAAATTATGATCATTTTTAGGCACAAGTTCAAGATAGGATCAAAAAAATGGTGCAAAAATCTAGGCATGACGTTAACAGTTACGCTCCAACTATGAGGTCGGGCACCCCGTCTCCGTTCACGTCACCCACAAAGTCCACGCCGCTGCCGAACGCGTCGTGGTCATTGAGTGTCAGTGCGGGTATGCTGCCGTTGTGGATCTTGACGGTGCTCTGGGCGTACTGGAACGGCGCGGACGAGGCGTGGGCCTCTTGGTGGTGCGATGCGCCCGCCGCCGCCACCGTCGCTGCGACTGCAGCCAGTACCAACACCGCCGTCGCGACGCGGGTTGTCCCAAGTAGCGCTCGTATCATTTGTAATGAGATCAGTTGATTATCAATTTATAACATTTCCGATGCAGATGGGTACGCCCTGTGGGCGTATGCCCACTCAAGATCCGGTAGCGACTATTCAAGATGGATTATTGATGAATTCTTCTGTAATGTAAGTTGATGGTGGTTACGGCGGTGATGATGATTCTACGGACGCATTGTCTGGTGCCGGTACGGTCTCTACATTCTGCCCCGCATCGCTGTCATCATTTTGAGCCTGTTGCTCCTCTTGGGCGTCCTGCTGCTTCCCTTCTGTCTCTGCCGCGTCGCTGGCAGCCGTCTCTTGATCCGTCTCATCATTGTCGCCACCCTCTCCGTCCTGCTGCTTTTTCTTGAGCCTCTCTGGAATCTTTGACTCTGCTGCAAACCTGATGCGGTCCTCTTCCTCCACTGTTACGACATACGACGGAATGTTTATCCTTCTCTCCCCTATCATCATGTGCCCGTGCACCACCGCCTGCCTTGCCTGGTACGGGGTCTTGAACTCGAACTTTTTGGTGACGATGGTCTGGAACCTCCTTGCAAGCAGGTCGCTCACCTTGAGGTTCAGCACGTCATCAAGCGTCGCGTCCGGACTCACAAGCCCTATTCTGGCAAGTGACCTCATCAGTATGGGCTCCTTTTTAGATCTGTCCTCCGCCCTCAGGGCCAAGAGTGATCTCGCCTGGTGCCTTACGCGCGACAGTTCTGTGTGCGCCTTCCACAACTCGCGCTTTGTGCGCAGCCCGAACGTACCTAGCGTCTTGAGCTCGTCCATCTTTAGATCGTAGTTGAGCGGCCTCTTTGGCTTTCTCCATGCCCGACGCGGATATTTTGGATCGCCCATGCTATGTCACTATTCCTTTTTCTCGCTCTCTTCGGGTTTGGAGTCAGCCGCGGGCGCGGGCGCCGCTGCCGCAGCAGTAGCGCCGGTCGGGCTCTGAGGCGCCGCCGGGCCTCCGCCACCTGAACTCTTCTTTGCCGGGACAGCTGCCGCACCGCCGCCCTTTGCGACGCCTACCGCGCCGCCTCTCCTGCCGGAGGTCCTGGTGCGCTGGCCCCTGACCTTTAGGCCGCTCAGGTGCCTGTATCCCCTCCAGCTGGCGGTGATTCTCTCCCTCTCTATGTCGTTGCGGAGAGTAAACGGAATGTCGGACGTCAGCAGGTGCTTGTCCTGGCCCGTCTCTATGTCCTTTTGCCTGTTGAGAAACCACCTTGGAAAGCCGGCTCCCGCCGGATCCGCTATTGTCCTCTCTATGTCCTGAACGTTTGCATCCGTAATGTCGCCCACGTTCAGGTCGGGGCTTATCTTTAGTGTGTCGAGAATGGCAGTCGCAAAGTTGTATCCTATCCCCTTGATCTGGGTCAGGCCGATGAGCAGCTTCTTCTCGCCCGGTATGTCGTTTCCTAGGATCCTTACTATGTGCCTGTATTCCTGGGTACTGGTGCTGCTGCTCAAGTACGAAAAATGCGGAAAATCCCCGATAAAAACCATGCAAAGGCGCGCTTTGCGGCGCAGCCTCTGGGTCGGCAGTGGACGGGAGGGGTGGAGATAGGAATGGATGATGGGCGGGTGGGTGGATGATGGGCGGGTGGGTGGATGATGGGTGGATGATGGACGGAAGGCAGGCGGGTGGGAAAGGAAAGAAGGAAGGAAGGGCGGAAAAGTTGGATGGCACCGGGCCGGGGCCGGCGCCTGCTCACCTGTAGTCCTCCATGCTGGTCCAGTCCCTTCCGTGCACGTTCCACATGCCGCACCTGCAGCATTTCCTGACGCCCCTCTGCTGGTCTACCTCCTTGCAGTAACAGTGCTCCCCCCTGCCTGACTTGTCCCCCCTGCACATGGGCTGCATGGTTATCTGACATGTATCTTGATTTTTAACCGCTTTGGAGCACGAGTCCGCGTCCCCTGCAGCCGCCGCACGCGCGCCGAAGGATTATAACGACACGCAACGCCTGACGCATATGGAGCCCGCATACGACAGGGACAGGGCAGTAGAGTGCATGTTTGACCCTGCCGCGTCTGCAATGCTTGCGGAACTCGAGGACGGGGCCAAGACCTGCCGGCACCTTGCCGATGCATCGTCCTCCACCGAAGAGGACGTGCTGGCGCGGCTCGGTTACCTCATAGAGTGCGGATTCGTCGTACGCGGCACGGACGACTCGGGCCGCGTCACGCTGGAGGCCGACTCTGAAAAACTCTCTGAGCTGGTCGAGGACGGTGACGGTTTTGGTGCCGCGGTCGAGGGACTCGAGAAGATGGACAGTTATCTCAACTGAGACTTCTCCGCCTTCTAATGTTGGTGGCCCAGTATATGCCCAGTCCGGCCATTCCCATTATGCCTGCAAGCAGCACGTAGAATGGTATGAACGCCAGCGCCTTTGATGACGCGTCCGGGAGGGGGCCGATTGCCCCGAACGTGAGGACGCCGTCCTGCCCCGCGTTACGTATGACGAGGCTGTACGTGCCCTCCACCTCGGCGCCGAACCTGCCCTCGACGCTGCCCCCGGGCTCTTCGGCTATGCGTGAAACGGACGCAACTTCTGCACCGAGCGGATCCAAGACCGTTGCCGACACCTCGCTTCCCTCCGGCGCGTCGAGCACCTGTACTGCAAACACGCCCATCCGCTCTCCGCCGTCACCTTCGTCGCCGTCATACCCCACCGCAAACTCGATCTCCAGCGGCGGCGTCGCCGCGCTTATCGTGCTGCTGCCCTGCACCACGTCCTCCAGCACCGCCTGCGTGCCGAGGGCCATCAGTACGAGCCCCAGCGCAACGGCCCCGCCCGAGCCTGCCATTGCAACCGATATCTTGTTCACGCTGCCTGTCTGGCATGTCGCCTTAAAAACCTGCACGAGGCCCAAAAGTTAGGCTGCATTAAAAAAATTAGCTCTGATTAAATTTAAATAAACGTCACTGGCATATACGTCATGGCAACTGGGAGCCCCCGGGCTGTAATACTGGCGCTGGCCGCGGCATCCGCCATTGCCGTGCTGTCCGCGTCGGCAATCTCTGACGTGTACACGGAGGCACAGCGGCCGCCGCAGACCTTTGTTACCCATACGGGCGCGGTAATCACGACCACCGGCGAGGTGCTTGATCCAGTATACCAGATATCAGAGGTGGAGTTTGACCCCGACGAGTACCTGCGCAACTTTGAGTACGGCCGCATATCCGTGGACAGCGAGACGGGCCAGACCGTGCGCGAGTACGTCATAGTGGCCGAGGATGATCTCGTACAGGAGATTGCGCCCGGGGTGTTCTACAACGTGTGGACGTTCAACGGGACCGTGCCGGGCCCCACCATACGCGCCACGGAGGGCGATCTTGTGCGCATAACGTTCGTCAACAACGGCACAAAGCCGCACACGATGCACTTTCACGGGATACACCCGGCCATAATGGACGGTGTCTTTGAGCCCGTCGGGGGCGGGGGCGGACAGTTCACGTACGAGTTTGAGGCGGGGCCCGTGGGCGTCCATCCGTACCACTGCCACATCATGCCGCTTGAGGAGCACATCATACACGGCCTGTACGGCGTGTTCATAGTGGACCCGAAGGAGGGCAGGGCCCCGGCAGACGAGATGGTCATGGTGCTCAACGGGTTTGACACGGACTTTGACGCGGAGAACAACTTTTACGCGGCCAATACCGTGCCGTTTTACTACCAGCACCACCCGATACAGATAGAGAGGGACCGGCTGATACGCGTATACGTGGTCAACATGGTGGAGTTTGACCCGATAAACAACTTCCACCTGCACGGGAACCTGTTCTATTACTATCCGACCGGGACGGACCGGGTTGCGTCGTTCTACACCGACATGATTACAATGTCGCAGACGGAGCGCGGCATAATGGAGTTCACGTACGAGCATACGGGCAAGTTCCTGTTCCACGCGCACAAGGTCGAGTTCTCAGAGAAGGGATGGGTCGGGGTGTTCCTGGTCAAGGATCCGGGGCCTGGAGATGGCGGTGGTTATAACGGCGACAGCAGTGACGGGGACGCAGCCACCGGGGGATCCTCCGGCGCGGCCTGGGAACCGGCCCCGGACGCGACCGGTCCTGCTGCTGCCGCCGCTGCATATGACGGACGGGAGGCGCCCGATGGCGCATGAGCAGGACCGCGGCCTGTCCGGGCGCGGAAGCGGCGCGGGGCGTTTCCGCGTCGTGGCAAGCGGGGCGGCTCCGCTGGCACTCGTTGTTGTGCTCGTGCTTTACGTGTCAGGCCCCGGCTCCACGATGCTCGAGGTCGGCGTGCCGCTGCCGGAAGTCACCATAGAGCGCGTGGACTTTGTCGGCTCGGAGATCCTTGCGACCGTGCGTAACACGGGCCCCATCCCCGTCTCCATAGCGGTGGCCGACGTCAACGATAGGATACACCCGGCCGCGGTGGAGCCCGATGCGTACCTTGAGAGGTACGAGACCGCGGTGGTGCGCATACCGTTTGACTGGAACGTGGCCGAGCCGTATACGATAGGCATCACCACCGATGACGGGACGCGCTTTGAGCGGGAGGTCGAGTCGGCCGCCCCCGCCCTGAGGCCCTCCGGCGAGATGGCCGCCTTTTTTGCCGTGATAGGGACGTACGTGGGGGTGATCCCGGTACTGATCGGGCTCCTGTGGCTGCCGTTCATGCGCCGTATGGGCAGGCAGGTCTACGTCTTCTTTCTGGCCGTGACTGTGGGGCTCCTGTTCTTTCTGGCGCTCGACTCGGTGGAGGAGGCGGTGGACGTGTCGCAGGAGAACCTCGCCGGCAGCTTTAACGGGCTGATGCTGCTTGCCACATCAGTCGTGGTGTCGTTCCTGGGACTGTTCTATGCCGGCGAGAGGCTCTCTGGCAGTCGCGGTATTGGGGGCGGCGGCCGTGTCAGGGAAGGGGACGGCCGCACCGGCAGCGGGGCCTCCCCGCGGCTTGCGGGCCCCGTGGCCATAGCCCTGATGATATCGATAGGAATCGGACTGCACAACTTTGGCGAGGGGCTTGCGATAGGGGCGGCCGTCGGACTGGGCTCTGTCGCGTTCAGCTCGTTTCTGATCGTGGGGTTTGCAATACACAACGTGACGGAGGGCGTGGCGATAGCCGCCCCGCTCTCAAGGGAGCGCGTCGCGGTCTGGAAGCTTGCGGGCCTGGGAGTGCTGGCGGGCGCCCCCGCCATATTTGGCGGATGGGTGGGGGGGTTTGCGTATTCGCCCATCGCCTCAGTGGTATTTCTGGGCGTGGGAGCGGGGGCCATATTTCAGGTCATGGTGGTGCTTGTGAGGTGGATTGGCAGGGGCGACAGCCCCGCGAACGGCAGTAACGGTAGCGGCGCATCCGGCGGCGGTAGCAGTGGCCTGTCCAGCGCCCCGTTTGCTGCGGGAATAGTGGTCGGCATGCTGATCATGTACGTGACCAGCATCCTGGTGTAGTTCGGAGCATGCGGGGCGCGCGCCAGGCCCGCGTGCGGCAGAGCCGGCCGTGCCTGCGCCCCCGCTGTCCCCCGCCTTCCTTCCCCTTCCTGGGTAGAAGCAGGCACCTGCGGCGATCCCCGCGGCATGACGGTCGGGTCGCCGCCTGCGCGCACCGCGGTGCGCGGCCGACGGTCAGAGGGGCTCTGGGTGTATCGTAATTACCGCGTTCTCCAA
The DNA here is from genome assembly GCA_028820595.1 of Nitrososphaerota archaeon. Taxonomy (GTDB): domain Archaea; phylum Thermoproteota; class Nitrososphaeria; order Nitrososphaerales; family Nitrosopumilaceae; genus Nitrosopumilus. The sequence continues at coordinate 31,005 of JAPPIP010000086.1, forward strand.
GCCCTCTGCAATCGCGCGCTCAATCTCAGACGTGAGGCCGTGAACCTCCGCTATCGGCAGCGCGCCGTCAAAGGAGCAGTCTATGTCTATCTTGAACGCGGATTTGTCGTTAAGGGCGATTATCCTGCCCACGGCCCTTATCTGCGGATATCCCTCCAGTATCACCCTTATCTTCTCGTTGAGCGCGGCATCCTCTGCCTCTAGATTGCGCGGCACGTTGGTGAACGGCTCCAAGTGCACCGTGGTGTGCTCTATGTACGGCATCTGGCGCCTGATGTCCGACTCCACAACTTCTGATATCGCGTGCGCCCTCTGCAGGCTCACCTCGCTGTCCACCATCACGTGCAGGTCCGCGTACGTCTTGCCCTTCGTCATGCGGGTGTTGACGTTGTGGACGCCCTTGACGCCGTCCACGCGCCTTGCGATGTCGAGTATCCTTGCATCGGGCGGGACGCCGCTCCAGTCGGGCTCAAAGTGGACGGTTATCGAGGCGTCCCCGGGTATGCATTCTGCCACGTTCCGCTCCACCCCTGCGCTGATCTCGTGGGCGCGCTCAAAGCTCGAGTCGCCCCGCAGCGACACGGTGATGTCCGCGAACGTGGTGCCGCCTGACCGGCGCATCAGCACGGATCCCGTCATGATTACGCCGTCCGTGCCGTTGGCAACGCCCCTGACTTTCGAGACCATTTCCGGCGATATCACGTCAGTCAGGTCAAGGGCCGTCTTGTGCACCAGCTTTACGCTGAGGACTGCAAGCAGTCCCCCGAGAATCAGCGCCGCGGCCAGGTCTCCCTGGTGCGTGCCCGTGTACGCGAGATATATTCCGATTATGGCCACCGTGGTGGAGCCCAGGTCCATCATCGCATGGTACAGGTCGGCCTTCACCGTGGTGCTGCCGCTGAGACTCGTTCCCGGCCCTGCCTTTAGGCTCCTTTTGAGCAGCACTATGCGAAATACGTCCACGCCTATGGTGTACAGCCCGCCTGCGATTGCAAGCATGCCCGGCAGCACGGAGGGGGGCGGCGATTGGAATCGGTGCAGCGACTCGTATATGAAGAAGCACGCGATGGCAAATATGGCGATTCCGCCCATCATGCCGCCCAAGGACTCGATCTTGCCGTGCCCGTAAGTGTGCTCTGCATCCGGCGGTTTTATTGCCATTCTGGTGGCAATCAGCAGCACCGCCGTGACTATGCAGTCGAGCAGCGCGTGGATGCTGTCGGTTATCAGCGCCAGGCTGTTTGACACCACCCCCAGTACCAGCTCTACTACGAATGCCGAGAATATTGCGGCAAGCGACATGTAGAGGACCCTTGTCCTGTTGTTGGCCTTGGCATTGGCGCGGCCTGCGCCCACGCCGGCGCCCGCACCGGCAGGCTGCCTGCCGCCTTTGCGGTTATCCGAAGAATTCCCTGCGCGTGCGTCGCCGCGGCCATCTCCGTCGTTCATGCGGCCCCCCGCGCGCACGGCCGCAGTTGGAGCCGGCCGCGACGCGCCGTCGCTTCCTCCTCTCCTTCTACCGCCACCGCCGCCATTGCAGTTCCATGGGCAGGATTCAGTTATTATGTGTGGCCGGCTTTGTTATACACGTGAGGGATTCATCTGGCGCGGCCGTTTGCAGCCGTTCGGAACGCGTTGCAGTGAATGTGCGGCCCGCCGCGCGAGCACTGCGTCCGTACGTCCTGCTTGTAGTAGTGGCCGGCGCCCTGTTTGCGGCCGCAGCGGCCGCGCCCGACGCCGCGGACCTCCGGTTCTCACCCGCGCATGCGGCCCAGAACTCCAATGACAACCTGCTGGTGTCTGCTGAGAATCCCGAGTTCGACAATCACTTTGCGGGGTCGATGGTAGTCGAGGTCGTGGTCGCCGATCCGCTGATCTCCGATACCAAGGGAGGGGCTGCCGGCGAGCCCAAGGTGTCAGTAAACGGGGCCACGCTGCGCATGGTCCAGTCCAGCAGCGGCCAGTGGCACGCCTACTTTGCAAACGGGGACGCCGCGAGGCGGGCCGATCAAATATCCCACGACGCGGGGCGGCCCGGACAGGGACTCGATTTTGGCGTCTTCTGCGGCCCCGGCACGCCTGCGCCGGTACTGGGCGCCGAGTTCCCCGACTCTGACGGCGTGGCGATCCCGCGCTCCGGCGGGCTCTTGAGCTTTGCAAACGGCGTGGAGCCGCTCTCGCCGTGCGGCGGGTCGGTGGATCCTGCATCGCCTGTGGAGAACAACGTGGTGAGATCCCCCCCGTCGCCCAGTGGGGACGAGCCCTTGCGTGGGCAGATCGGACTCAAGAGCGGGGCATGGCCGGTAATACAGCTCTTCTCGTTTGGCGGCGACGTGCGCATCGAGTACGAGCGGGGAGGCGGCAGCCCGCAGCGCGTCATCCTGCAGTATACTGACGATATTCGGTCCATATCGTTCTCAACTGATCGCGGACAAGCAGAGCCGTATCCGGCGGGCGCCGAGGTCGTGCTGCAGGTGAGTGATCCGCAGCTCAACCAGGATCCCACCGACGAGGACTCTTGGACGTTTGGCACCTCCCCCGGCAGCCCCTCCGTGTTCTACCAAGCGTTCTATGACGGGGGGCGCACCGCCGCAAACGGGGGCCCCGGACTTGCGGACCTGTATCCGCACCTTGGCAGGCTCGGGTTCGGCGACAACGGGCATCTGGGGGTCTCGCATGGCGGCGGCGACGTGCTTGAGCTGCGGCCCAACAGAAACCAGCCTGTCGGTAGCGTATACGACGGCGTGCGCCACTATGAGGACATAGTAACGCTGGTCGAGAGCAGGCCCAATTCGGGGCTCTTTGAGAGCGTGGATGCGTCGCACGTCTCAAACATGCGCATAGCGCCCGGCGCCGACAGGGGGACGTCTGCGGTAATATCGTACAACGACAGGTCTCTCTCTGTACTGACCGGCTCTCACACCGCCTCCTTGTCGCTTGGCGGTACTGACGGCGCAGCCACTGCCAGAGACGACAGCCCCGTCCTGTCCGTGGACGCTTCGGGCTGGCGCTCGGGCCTGCGCATACCTGTGGTGCTCCAAGACGCCGATCAGAATACGGATCCAAACCGGCGCGACAGGCTTGACGTGTTCCGTGACGGCGCCATCGTCCCGTCCATCAGGATTGGCTCGCCGCTGACCCTGTCCTCCGCCTCCTCGGCCGCCGCATACCCGGACAGCGGCTCGTTTGAGGGGGCCGTGTCCATACCGGCGCGCTCACCGGATCCTGTCTCGGCCCGCCTGCATCTTGATCTTGGACTGGCCGCGCTCGACCGCTCCGTCACATACGAGATGCTTGCAATCGACACGGGGTACTCTGCGTCGCGCCTGTATGACGCGCTGGTAGACGTATCTGGGGAGTCGAACATCGGGACCAACTGGCTCAACATAGACGTGCGCTCCCTTGGCGGCGCGAGGGGGCTGGGAGGGGCGTCCCTGCTCTTGTATGTGGGGGGAACGTCGGACGCGGATCCGATAATAATCGCGGACAGGCTGGGCGCGGCGCAGGGCCTGCTGTACGTGGATCCAGACCATGTGAGAAGGATTGCCTCTGGCCTGCAGGAGGGGGGCGGAGGAGGAGGAGGCACGGTGCATGCGGTGGTAGATTTCGGATCCGGCGGCGGGCTTGACGCCGGAGGCATGGGGGCCGCGGGCACGGCGCCCGTGGTGTTCGACGTCTTTTCCATTGGGGTGGAGGGCAAGAAGATCGTAAACAACGCAATATACAGGCTTGAGCTCGAGGAGACTTCCGGGGACTCCGGGGTGTTTGGGGGCACGCTTGAGTTTGCCGCCGCAAACCAGCTCAACATTGACGATCCGGACTTTGTGCTTGGCACGACGCCGATAGGAAGCGACGTAAAGTTCGTCACGCTCGGCCGGATGGTCGACGAGGATGCCATTACCATCACATACTCTGATCTGGCGCGGGTGGGGGCCGTCATACCGCAGTCCGTCTCGCAGCCCGAGACAGAGATCAAGTCGGAGAGCGGCAGGGTCTCCGTATCCACGCCGTCCGGGCAGCTGAGGTTCGGCACGCCGGTTACGATCACGCTAAACGATCCGGATCTCAACCTGTCCGCGGACACCATCGAGGTGTATTTGGTGGTGGATGATTCGCGCCTGCCAAGTGTAGACACGGTGGGAAGCGGGGCCCATACGATGCTTGAGGTAAAGTTCAAGGATGTCCGGTACAAGCGCTGCACCGTCGACGGCGTGCAGCACGGAGGCCTTGCATCTACGGGATTCGCGCTAGTGGAGACGGGCCCAGGAACCGGCGTGTTCGAGGGGGTATTCAAGATGCCGACGCGAGTGTGTGACAAGTCCGGCTCCGGTCTGATGTCCACCGCCGGAGGCGCCATGGATGTCGTATACTACGACTCTGTTGACTCGTCGGGAAACCCAAGCGCGTTTAGCATGCTGCGTCAGCAGCAGCAGCAATCCGACTCTTCATCCGGCGCCCGCACTCAGTCCCCCCTGACGGTGGGAAATACGGGAAGCATATCGGGTTCTGCCGGCCCTGTACCTAACGATGATAATGGCGATATCGGCTTCAGTGGCGCCGGCACTGCGGACGTCGAGATCATGCAGCCCCGCAAGCCATCTACAAGCCTTAGCGCCAACCGCGTCGCATTGGAGCGCGTGGGTGACGTCTCCTCCATTATACTTTCTGGCAACGTCGGCACGTATATGGCGAACTCCATTGCTACCATCACCGTCAAACATCCGGACGGAACCGAGCGGTCCTTTGACATGCGCGTGGGAACCAATGGAAAATACGGCGCCATCATAAACCTGAAGGGTGGGAACGATCTGCAGGGTAACTATTCGGTATCTGTCGAGTACGGACAGAATGCAGATCCCGTTGCTCTTCTCACGTTCTATGTGGAGTCGACCCCTTTGGTGATTCCTGATTCTGTGAGGGCCGCTGCATCCGAATGGTCCGCTGGTATGATATCCGATGCCGAGTTCGCCAAGGAACTGTCTGTCTTGGTGTCGATGGACATACTCGCGTACGATTCTGCCGTCCTTGGCGCCGGTGATGATGACGCGGGGCGGGCGCCGGTTGTGGGTGACAACGAGACGCAAGGGCACGGCGCAGCCGTGCCACCCCTTGCAGGATCTTCGACACTGCCAGCATGGATGGACGCACCGGTCAGATGGTGGACCATGGGACTCGTTCCTGACGAGACCTTTGTCGAGTCCGTCCAGTACCTGCTTGATGCGGGGATTGCAAGATTCTAGGCATGCCCTGCGTCCTCAAAATCGTACTGTCGCCGTTCATCTGGGCACTGATCTGCCGGGACATCCACGAGCACATGGGGGTTCTACAACGTGGCGTGCAGGATGTATGGGAGCGGCACACCAGTATATTCGCGCCTTGCCAATATGCTTCTGGGGGGGGGGGGAGGGGAGGGGAGGCCAGCCGTGCCAGTCCGAGTACGGACGCATGAGCACAAGCTGGTACAGGCTGGCCAGCCCGTACCTGCTCAATTCGGTGTCTGTACCACAACCCTGAATGAACTGACTTTCAAGTTCACAGTTTATGGGGCGGCATAATGACGGGACGCGGGGGCGTCGGATGAGCCGCACCCGTTACAGCAGCCGTGCTGTTCGGCTTCCTCACACGGCATTCTGATGCGAGCCGAGCCTTTCTCTGTATTATATGAAAATTATGTCGCAGCGTCATTCTGATCCTCCTCCATCCAGTTG
>JAPPIP010000136.1 GCA_028820595.1 Nitrososphaerota archaeon
CTGCAAGAGATTGCAAGGTACGTCTAGACGGCCCAAATCAGGTTAACACTTACAAGAAAAGTAACAGCTCAGGGTTGTGAAGTGATCTTTTAAATTAGGCACAGAATGGGTTCATAAAAAATTTTTGGGGTGAAAAACCGTGCCTGAACTTCACAAACCAGATCTGTTACGAAGAAAAGAAAAAAGCCTGCAAGGGACGAAAAGGCGTACAACAGGGGGCATCAGCAGCGTCAGGATCAGGGTGGAGCATGCGATAGGAAGGCTGAGGCATTTCGCCGTGCTGCGGAACGTGTACGTCGGATCCGACGGGCGCCCCTACCGTGACCTGCAGATCATATCCGGGCTGGTGAACCACCGCACGCTCTGGGACCGGGACGCGAAGAAACCGGGGCTTGGCCTTTAGTTAATCGTAACTGTTAACGTGGTTCTTGAAAACTGGTCAGTTTCAGGCATGGATCGAGCATCTGACGAGAAAAACCATCGAAAACTTAGGTAGGACGTTAACAGTTACAGTTAATCCACGGGTGTTTTTCCACGTCGGCCGCACACGCCGTTCAAATTTTTAATTAATTAATTGTCAAGGGTGCATACGGGAATGTTTTTGGCCGAAAATTTTATCTGCATTTTTAAAATATTGGTTGTGCATAAGGTCTACTAGAAGATCTCCCGGCCCGGGGGTCGCCACGCCATGGGCAGGCGCCCGGGCGGCACCCCGACGGCCCTGGGAGGGGGGAGGGGGGGGGGTCCGGCGGGGCGTGCCACCGGCGCAGCCAGGTCCGGACCGCGTTCCCCGTCACCGTGGGGGTGGGGATCCGACGCGGTCGCGCGCGCAAGGACGCTTGCCGTGCGGAGGCCGCGGCCCGTGCCGGGATGCGTCTGCCGCGACTCCGCCGCATGCCGCGCGCAGGCCGGCCGCCGCGGCTCAAAACCGCGACATTCTCCGCGCCGGCCTCCCGGATCGGCCGGAGTCCGGGCATCTCGCGCGTTCGGGCGCGCCGGGACGCGCGCGGATCCCGGGGCGGAAAACCCCGAACCGGGCAGGGCCGCCGGCCCGATCGGACTGTTTAAGTACGCCCCCCCCCCACCACCAACCATGGATAATAAGTCCGTCCTGCTCCCGTGCCTGGCCGCCGCGCTTGCCGTCATTGCGATCGCGGCCGCCCTGCCCGGCGACGCGCACGCCCAGCAGGAGGTGCCGGCGGACTGGGCGTACGTCCCCGACGGCCTGGGCCCCGGGGACACGTTCAGGCTGATGTTTGCGTCGACCGGGTACCACCAGACCCGGAGCGACGATCCGGACAACTATCACCGTATCATAGAGGGCAGGGCCGCGTCCTCCGGGCTGGCTGCCTATAGTGACAGCTTCAACGCGCTGGTCAACACCGACTCCCACAACGCCAACATCGTGGGCGTGCCCGGTCCGGACCTCATAGAGTACCGCATAAGCGGCACGAGGATCGCAAACAACGTGATCGACCCCGGGCCTGCCATTCCAATATACTGGGTAAACGGAGCAAGGGTCGCAGACAGCGGCGCGCAGCTCATCTACGGGTCGTGGCAGACGGGTATCGGCGACGTCAGGACAGAGCACGGCAGGCTCTTGGCGCCCGAGGCGTCCTACCGCCAGGGCCCGCACAACTATGACAACTTTTGGTTCGCCACCGGCATGTACGAAAGGGATGCCATAACGGGCGGCGGGTACTACGCCCTCGGCGACTCCTACGTGGGCTGCACCTATTACAGCGGCGGCTACGGCGGCCCCGGACTGGGCGACCGCGTATGCAGCGAGCACGTGAGGGTGGGCCTCTTCGGGTTGTCCGACGTCTTCCAGGTCCGGCCTGACGGCCCGACGACCCCGCCATCCGGGGGGAATACATTAGTCTCCGCAACTGCATTCAGTCAAGTCTATGACAGGGGCGGCGACCGCGCCCGCGAGGGCGACACCATTAGAATTACAATCGATTTTATCCCACCACCCACGTCTACACTCGCGCTCAACATTACGCTCTCGCACACTGGAAACACGCTTGATGACCGGGTGGCGGGCACGCGCATCCTGGTAATCCCGGCCGGCACCTCCCAGTTGGAGCTTCGGGTTCCCACAATCGACGACAGGGTGTCGGAGTCGCTCCATGCCAACACGGTGAGGATCACCCTAAACCCCGGCGATTACAACCTGAGCCCGCGCCCCTGGCAAAACTCTGCCGTGGCGAGCCTGCAGGACACCAACAACCTGAGCCAGTACAGCCCACCCCCGCCGACCGCGGTATCCATAGGGCTGGCTGGCGGCGGCTCCGAGGGCGACCCAGTGTCCTTCGGCATCGGCGCGTCCCCCGCCCCGCTGCAGCCCCTGCCGGTCAACGTTACATTGTCCGGCACCGGTGGCGTGCTGAACGCATCCGACGCGGGCTGGCGCATCATAGTGATACCGCCGATCGGCTCGTACACCCTCGAGGTCCCGACCATAAACGACAATGTCATAGACGACAACACGGTTACGCTCACTATAAACCCCGGCGACTATGAGTTGGGACAGTTCCACACCTGGACCGTGGACGTGCAGGACGCCGGCACCAGCCAGGAGCTGATGCAGCCGCCCGTGTACGACAAGCTCATCCAGGCACAGAATCTGACGGCAGTCGAGATAGATCCAGCGCTGGTCGCCAACGTGACCACGATGGCGTCTCAGGTGCAGCACGGCGACGCGCACGTGGAGAGGTGGAACCGCGTACTGGCCGCGTTCGGCGAGATCGACCACTCAAACCCGATGACAGCGGCAGAGGCGCAAACCAATGCAGAAAAGTACAGCAGCCCGCTGTGGCCCCTGATAGTCGACGTGCTGACATTGCTAGAGGCGGCGGCAGAACAGGACGATCCGCAGACACCACCTGACACGCCACCTGACACGCCACCTGACACGCCACCTGACACGCCACCTGACACGCCACCTACCATAGACCAGGCGCTGATCAACAGCGTCAGGGAGCTGGCGGCACAGACGCACCACGGCGACGCGCACGTGGACAGGTGGAACCGCGTTTTAGCTGCCTTTGGCGAGATCGACCACTCAAACCCGATGACAGCGGCAGAGGCGCAAACCAATGCAGAAAAGTACAGCAGCCCACTATGGCCGCAGATTGCAGAAGTACTGGCACAGCTTGAGTCAAGGTAAGTGTTAACATCGTGCCTAGATTTTCACCATTCGCGTGAATTTTTTTGCCCCATCTGATCCAAATGCTACAAGTTGGCATATTCGGTATTGAACGAACCGTCAAAACTAGCTAGTGCCATAACCCTGCCTAGAACTCCTCCGTGAGGCGCTGGACGCCTGCCTGCTGCTGGCGTAGGCGGCTCTATTGCACGAAAAGTCGATCCGCCTAGGTTCAGGAGGCCGATTGTATTGCATGAAAATGATTTCGCCTAGTCACCTGTGTCCCTCTCCATCCATTTCGGGTCGTTTTTCCTGTCGCATCCGGTATTTTTTTGTTGTGAAACGCCTGCAGCGGTGTCTCGCCGTTGTCGATGTCGAGGGACCAGTGCAGCCTCCCAAAGTGGTGCAGTTCCTCTTCAAGCGTGCGGCGGAACCTCTCAAGCTTGCCGTTCGTCTGCGGATGGTAGGGCCTGGCGTTGATGATCTCTATACCGTGATCCAGCAGCTCGGACTCGAACACGGTAGGGCATCGAGACCGCATACAGGCAGATCGAGGAGGTCGGGCCGTGGACGACCCGCCGCAGCGGCGCGTTCCGCATGATCCTGCTCTTTGCGTCGCCGTTCATGTACAACATGAATGGATGATCCCCCTACGGGTGGTTTGGGTGATGGAGCGACCCCTGGACCCACGTGGGACGCGGACCGGAATCAGACCGCGCACCCTTCGACATGATTGGGGCAATCCGAGCTGCTGTATAACTGGGCTGCGCGCCCTCCCATGCGAAAGACCGTCTCGATTCACGCCATGCGCGGTGCAGTAGTGTCGGGATCAGGATGCCATTGCTGCACGTTCCATCCTCTTATACCCTCTCTGCGTCATCGAGGCATCCTGCGTGCGGTATTCCTCGCCGTTGGTCAGCATGTGCCAGATTGTCTCGAGCATGTGGCGCGCAACGGCAACCTTTGCCTTTTTTGCGCCGCTCCTCTTGCGCATCCTGTCGTATATGCCCTTCATCCTGGGATCGTGCCGTGCGGTCGTGGTCGCGGCCTCGACTATGGCGTTGCGCATCCGGGTGGATCCCTGCTTCGTTATGCACCCGCCGTGGTAGGTCGACGCGCTGCTGCGGTGCGACGGTATTATGCCGCCGGCCGCCGCAAACTTTTCCGCGCTGGCGTACCTGCAGATGTCCACTGCCTCTGCGAGTATCGTAACGGCGGTCACGTAGTTTATCCCCGGAATGGTCATGAGGTAAGTGTTAACCCGATTTGGGCCGTCTAGACGTACCTTGCAATCTCCTGTAGATAGTCGAGTCCGCGGTTTTTCCATGTCGAAACGCAGGTAAACAGGTTTCCCA
>JAPPIP010000111.1 GCA_028820595.1 Nitrososphaerota archaeon
CTTTTCCTCAAACATGCGGTACAGCTTTGTCTTGTGCATCAGCACGCCGGCAAGCATGGCGCCCATTATAACGCCGCCCACGACGTCCATCACATAGTGCTGCATGACATAGACGCGGCTGACTGACATCAGCGCAGGATACAGCAGCATCAGGTACGCCCCGCGCGGGAAGCGGCCTGACAGGGCATACCCCAGGACCGCGGCAAGCGCCATTGCCCGCGCCGCGTGCCCCGCGGGATACGACGCGGCAATGCTCCCCTCGCAGAACAGCGCAAAGGTGTCCCGGCTTATGCTGACCGGGAACGGGACGCCCTCAAACTCGTACTCTGGGCCGTTCCTGTCCACCCCGCACTTTACGTACCCCGCGAGCAGGGTGGAGATCACAATCAGTATCATTATGGTGATCCCGATGCGCCTCGTGCGCGGAATCAGCAGTATGACAATCGCAAAGACCATCATGTTGAACACGTCGCCGGCCTCCGTGACGTACTGCATTATCCCGTCGAGTGCTGGGTCGCCTACGGCGTGATACAGCGCGGACTGCACCGCCTCGTCGAGCGGCGCGGTAGCTCCGCCGTACACCGTGAGCGAGACTGCCGCAAGCAGGGCGGCAAGCAGGACGAACGGGCGGGACCGCACCTCAAACATCCATTCACGCATTGCACCGGATGGCTCGAAACGGCTTATGAATCGTATATTTTTCGCACGTGCGGCAGCAACGGCGGCGGCGGCGGCAGTACGTACTTGCAAGATCATGTGGTGCGGGCGATGGGATTTGAACCCACGAACTCCTGAGAGACTAGCCCCTCAAGCTAGCGCCTTTGGCCAGGCTGGGCAACGCCCGCAAGTGAGAGCCCATGTATGGTTTTTATAATCCTTGGTCGGTTTCGGCCGTATGCTTGTTCCCGTCAGGTGTTTTACGTGCGGGAACCTGATTTCAGACAGGTTTTACGAATATCAGGAAAAGAGTCAGCAGTCGACAGGAGCGAGTCCAGACAAGATACTAGACGAGCTCGGCATCGAGAGATACTGTTGCAGGAGGATGCTTCTAACCACCGTGGAGACAATCCAGCAGATAATCCCGTTCTATGAGGCCATGCACAGGCGGAAGACAGAGATCCAGACAGAGATGGAGTAATGCCTGCCATAACGGCGGTAAGGGGCCGTCTCGTATACAACAGCAGGGGCAGTCCCACCATAGAAGTCGACATCACGACGGATGACAGGCACACGGGCAGGGCCGCTGCGCCCTCCGGTGCAAGCGTCGGGATCCACGAGACGGCAAGCTTTCCGGAGGGCGGCGTGGCCGCGAGCCTCCAGATACTCAACGACAACGCCGGCAGGATATCGGGCGCGGACCCCGGGGACGTGGGCGCCATGCACAAAGTAATCAGGGAGATCGACCCCGAACCGGGGTACCCCAAGATGGGCGGCAGCCTTGCCTTTGCGCTGAGCATAGCGGCCGCGGAGTCCGCGGCCAAGTCAGCCGGCAAGCCGCTCTACAGGTTCCTAGGGGAGCAGGCGCCGCTAGCATCCGCTTCGTCGGCGTCGTCGGCGTCGCCGGCAGAGCGATACAGGTTCCCGTTCCCGCTTGGAAACATACTGGGCGGGGGGGCGCACGCGGGACCCGGGACTCCGGACATGCAGGAGATCCTGATCTGCGCCACGGGCTCGGACACCGTACAGGACGCCATACGGACAAACCTCGAGGTTCACTCGGAACTGCGCGGGGTCCTGCAGAAACTGGACCCCGGCTTTTCGGGCGGAAAGGGAGACGAGGGCGGATGGGCCCCCAAGCTCGACAACGAAAGGGCGCTGCAGGCCGCGGCCAAGGCATGCGAGAACCTGGGGTTTACGCTCGGCAGGGAGGTCTCGCTTGGCGTCGACTTTGCGTCATCCACCCAGTGGGACGCGTCAAGGTCAAGGTACGTGTACGACAGGGCCGGCTTTGAGAACGACCCGGGGGAGCAGATCGAGTTTGCGTCGGATCTGATATCCAGGTTCAAGCTGATATACGCGGAGGACGCCGTGCACGAGGAGGCGTTTGAGGACATGGCGCAGATAAGGGCGCGCTTCCCGGACGTGCTGGTTACGGGCGACGACCTCACCGTTACGAACGCGGCGATACTCGAAAAGGCGGCGCGCGGCGGATCCTGCAACGCGGCGATACTAAAGGTCAACCAGGCGGGCGGGCTCTACGACGCGCTCGAGTTTGCCGCGGCGGGCGCCAGAAACGGCATCAGACTCGTGACGTCCCACCGCTCCGGGGAGTCCACCGAGTCGCACATCTCGCACATAGGGATAGCGACGGGATCAAAGATGCTCAAGGTCGGGGTGGTAGGCGGCGAGAGGGTGGCAAAGCTCAACGAACTGCTCAGGATTGCAGAGTCCCAAGACGGCACGGAGCATGATTTAATACAAGGCATGGCAGAGTTGTGAAATCCATGAGTAGCCAACAGCAGCAGTCCTCGGAGGCAGAGTCACCACCACCGCAGCAGCAGCAGTCCTCGGAGGCAGAATCACCACCGCAGCAGCAGTCCTCGGAGACCACCGACATACAGAAAAAGATACTCGTAACCGGAATCAGGGTCGGGACGCAGGTAAAGACAAAGTTCATGAGGCAGTTCATCACAAAGGCCAGCACCGACGGCCTCTACATGCTCGACCTGGACAAGACGTTTGAGAGGATAAAGACGGCAGCCAAGTTCATCAACAGGATCGGGGCGGAGAACCTCATAGTATGCTCTGCAAGGCAGTACGCCGCGACGCCCATCGAAAAGTTCTGCGAGAGGCTCAACTCAAAGATGCTGACCGGAAGGTTCATGCCGGGCACGCTGACAAACCCGTCGCTGCCGTACTATATCGAGCCCAAGCTCGTGCTCGTCTCGGATCCCCAGATGGACGAGCAGGCCGTAACGGAGGCCAAGAACGCGGGAATCCCCGTCATCGGGATTGCAAACACCGACAACATCACGTCGGATCTCGACCTGATAATACCCGCAAACAACAGGGGGCGCAAGGCGCTGGCCACCATCTACTGGCTGCTCGTGCGCCAGATCATGATAGAGCGCGGCGAGATCGGCGAGAACGACCCGGTGGGCTTTGAGATCGACGACTTTGAGACAAAGGCAAACGAAGAAGACATAGAGTAAGCCCGCGGCGACAGGAACGCACGCGCATTATTTCCGGCGACGCGCCGGCGGCGCCACAGCACAGCAACAGTAGTGGTAGCAGCATCATCACAACACCAAGGCCGCGGGGACGGCGGCGTCTGAGAGAAGAGGGGAAAGGACAACATCAATAATAGCACAAAAAAGCACGGCAAGATATGGGCATGCAGGATGACGTCAGGGCGGGCGTCGGCGGCGGGGGGCGGATAGTCGCGTCCGCGCCCGGCAAGGTCATACTGTTCGGCGAGCACTTTGTCGTGTACGGCTCGAGCGCCATACTGTGCGCAATAGACAGGCGCGTGTATGTGGGGGCCGCAAAGTCAGACGACGTACGGATAACCTCCGAGCTGGGAACGCTGGAGTGCGAGTCGTTCAGCCGCGACGCGGCAGACGTGGATCCCGTCCTAAGGCCCCTGTACCACATAGCAAAGGAGGCCTGCAGGATGGCTGGACGCGGCGGCGGGGGGATCACGCTTGACGTAAAGTCCGAGATACCGCCCGGCGCGGGCCTCGGCTCGTCCTCGGCGTGCTGCGTCGCGGGGGCAGCAGCCGCCCTCGGCGTCCTGGGGCAGCACCCCGGGCACGATACGGACACCGTCATGCGCGTCGCGGCCGAGGCCGAGAGGACGGCGTTTCCAAACGCGTCGGGGGCGGACACGGCCGCGTCGGCCCTGGGAGGGATGATCACATATGACATCAAGTCAGGGTGGGCCACAATAAGGCGGCAGGATGGGGGGCCCGGGTTCGGGCTCGTCGTGTCCGATTCCGGAACCAAGCACAACACGGAGTCGGTAGTCGGGATGGTCTCAGGGTTCAGGAGAAATCATCCCGAAGAGTTCGAGGAGCTGAGCCGGATGGAGTCCAGGCTGGTCTCAGACGTCACCGAACTGCTGGTATCCGGGGCGCCGCCGGATGGCGCGGCGGGACCGTCAGCGCCGCCAGAGCCGCCCCAGGCCGCCAAGCACGGCGGCGGAGAGTCTACTGCATCCATGCTGGGCAGGTGGGCCTCGCTCAACCAGTCATACCTGAGCAGGATAGGCGTCTCAAACACCAAGTTGGACAAGATGATAGACGAGATGAACTGGGTCACCCACGGCTCCAAGATCACTGGCGCAGGCGGCGGGGGCTGCGCCATCGCGTTTACGGATCCGGACGGCATGGAGGGCGCGGCCGCGGACCTGGCATCGAGGGGGCACGACTGCTTTGCGGCCGGCATAGACTACAGCGGATGCACCGCGGTTTGAATACTTT
>JAPPIP010000006.1 GCA_028820595.1 Nitrososphaerota archaeon
GCCCTGAATACGTCTGGCAATCTCGTACATGCCAATGAAACACTTAATTCGACTCTGGCTTGAGTTCGCCTTATGCGCATACTACAGCTCCATTGCGACAGCATAGAGTACACTCCCACAAAAAAGGAGAACAAGATGGCCGAAGATCTAGACGACATGTCGACCCTGCGCCTCGAGGAGGTGGTGGTGGCATTCGTCGCGGTGGAGACCGGCGACAACTCTTCTGTGGCGACTGAGGCCGTCCGGCAGATACGCGCCTCGATGATAAACGTCGGGTGCACCCGGCTGCTCCTGTATCCGTACGCCCACCTCAGTTCGGATCTTGCCAAGCCGTCGACTGCACTAGGACTGCTTGAGGAGATGGAGGATCACGCCAAGGCGGCAGACGGGGCACTTGAGGTGTCCCGGGCTCCATTTGGGTGGACAAAGTCGTACCACGTCAAGGTAAAGGGGCACCCGCTTGCAGAGTCCTCAAAGGTGATCAGATCCGATTCGCTGAAACCGCCGCATGCTACTTCCGCGGGTGAGCCGCATACGGGTTCGGCCGCCGCCGCGCCGCGCGTCCGGTCTGGAAGGAAAGGAGAAGAAGAAGGCGGCAGCGGCGATGATAATGATACTGGCGACGATGACGACGACGAGGACAAGTCGCACGCGCTCGAGCGCGAATCAAGGCTAAAGTCCCACTGGCGCATACTCACCCCGGACGGAAACCTGGTGGAGATAGACGAATTTGACTTTACGGGGCACAAAAAGCTCGAGACCCTTGCAAAGTACGAGTCAGAAAAGCAGCGGCACGTCGACGAGCCGCCGCCGCACGTGGCCCTGATGAAGCGGCTTGCCATTGCCGACTATGAGCACGCATCGGATCATGGAAACATGCGGTTCTTTCCCAACGGCCGGCTCATAAAGTCCCTCATCGAGTCCCATGTTACAAACCGCGTAAAGGAGTACGGCGGCTACGAAGTGGAGACGCCGATAATGTACGACTCGGAGCATCCCAGCATGGTGAGCTACTTTAACAGGTTTCCCGCAAGGCAGTATACGATAGACTCTGAGGGCAAGCGGCTCTTTCTGAGGTTCGCCGCGTGCTTTGGGCAATTCCTGATGGCCCACCAGTTCCAGATGTCGCACCACAACCTTCCGTACCGGCTGTACGAGATGACGCGCTACAGCTTCCGCCGGGAGCAGACGGGCGAGCTGGTGGGGCTGCGCCGGCTGCGGGCGTTCACAATGCCCGACTGCCACGCGTTCTGCAAGGACATGGACCAGGCAATCGATGAGATCGAGGTGCGCTTCAAACTGTCGCAGCGCGTGCTGTCCGAGATGGGCATCCCGGGCGACGACTATGAGATGGCAATAAGGTTTACAGAGGACTTTTACAACGATCACCGCGGCGTCATAAACCGGCTGGCCGCGGCGCACGGTAAGCCCATGCTGGTGGAGATGTGGAAGGAACGGTTCTTCTACTTTGTGCTAAAGTGGGAGTTCAACTACATCGACAACATGGGCAAGGCGTCGGCTCTCTCCACAGACCAGATCGACGTGGAGAACGGGAGCAGGTACGGCATCACGTTTGTCGACGAGGACAACAATAGGATCCATCCGATAATACTGCACAACTCGCCCAGTGGCGCAGTGGAGCGCATAATATACACGCTGCTTGAAAAGGCGGCCGCCGACTCCAAGGAGGGCAGGCGCCCCATGCTTCCGCTGTGGCTCTCGCCCACGCAGGTGCGGATCATACCCGTCAAGGAGGAGTTTGTGGGCCTTGCCGAGTCGTTTGCGTCGGGGCTCACGACGCGCGGCATAAGGGCCGACATAGACGACCGCAACCAGAGCATAGGAAAGCGGATCAGGGAGGCAGAAAAGGAGTGGGCCCCATACGTCCTGGTGGTGGGCGAGCAGGAGTCCGAGTCCGGCAGGCTGAGCGTTAGGATCCGGGAATCCGGACGCGTCAAGGAGATGACGCCAGATGACCTGTTACGGGAGATAAGGTCAAAGACCGAGGGCATGCCGGCTGCCGGCCTCAACATGCCCGCGCACCTCTCTAAAAGACCGCAGCTGATGGTATGATGAGCTACGCAGACCTGTACCTGGGGGGAAGCGGACCGCTGATATCGGGATCCGCGCCGTCCGCAGGGCCCGGCGACGGCGGCGACAGCAACGGCGGCGCGGGGCCCGCATGCTTCGTATTTGGGGTGCCCTTTGACGCGACCCACTCGTACAGGCCCGGCTGCAGGTTCGGCCCCGGCGCCATACGCTCGGCGTTCCACAACATAGAGGTGTTTCATCCGGAGATGGGGGTCGACTTGGAGGCCGTCCCGATCCGGGATCTGGGGGACATGCCGCACACGGCCTCCCCCGAGCGCATGATCGACGCGGCGCGCCGCGTGACAGAGGACCTCCTGAGCCGGGGGCAGGGACCCGTCTTTATGCTGGGCGGCGAGCACCTTGCCACGTACGGGACGTACACGGCGTTTCCAAGAGGCGTCGGATACGTGGTGTTTGACGCGCACTACGACCTACGCGACGAGTACGGGGACGTAAGGCTCAACCACGCCACGTACCTGCGCCGCATCGCCGAGGAGCGCGGGACGGACTGCATACTTCACGTCGGCGCGAGGGCCTTTGCGGCCGAGGAGCTCGCATACCTGAGGGACGGCGGCATCAGGACCATATCCGACTCGGACGTGCGGGACGGCGGGGCGCCGCGGATGCTCCGCGACTTTGCGTCCTCGTTTGACTCCGTGTACGCGAGCTTTGATCTCGACGTGCTTGATCCGGCGTTTGCGCCCGGGGTGGGGAACCCGGAGGCCGAGGGCATAACGCCGCGGGAGCTGTTCGGAATGGCAAGGACGCTTGCATCCGACGGCATACGCGTGGCGGGAGGCGACATCGTGGAGCTGAACCCGTCGTATGACACGGGCGCAACTGCCGCGCTGGCAGCCAAGATCCTGTCCACGCTTGTCGCCGCCTCGCAGTCGTCCGGGCGCGCGTAGGCCTGCTGCCTGAGCCGGACGGGGCGCGTAAAACAGGACTTTATAGTGATCCCGCGCACATGCAGTTGATGCTAAACAACCTCCGCGAGTCGCTCGGGCCCGCCCTTGAGAGGATGGGCCGCGGGTTTGCCGCGACCGGACTGTCGCCCAACTTTTGGACCGGGCTGGGCCTTGCGCTCGCCATGGCCGCCGCCGTATCGTACGGGCTCGGACCGCACCTGGGGATGCACGAGGAGACGCACCTCGGGGTGTTGCGGCAGATGTCTGGATACGGGCTGCTTGCAGGCGGGATCCTGCTGCTCGGATCGGGGTTCTTTGACATGGTGGACGGACAGGTCGCGCGCGTCACCGGAAAGGCCTCGCAGAGGGGCTCGTACCTCGACTCTGTATCCGACAAGATTGCCGAGTCCGCGATATTTGTCGGGATTGCAGTGGGGGGATATGCGGAGCCGTGGCTCGTCGTGCTTGCCGCCACGCTCTCGCTGCTCGTAAGCTATGCGAGGGCAAAGTCCGACGCGCTTGGGATACGCATGCAGGGTGTCGGGATCGGGGAGAGGGCCGAGCGCCTGCTCGTCATCGCCATAGTCGGGATGGCGGGGTACATGGAACTCGCCCTGGTCGTGGTGGCCGTAATATCGGCGGTCACGCTGGTTCAGCGCATGGCGTCGACATCCAGACAGCTGCCGCCCTGATGACATTATCTGGCGCCGGCCTCCGATATTGGCTCTGCGCGCGGGCCGGGGCGCGCGCACTATCTAATGAGCACCTGGTGTCCGCGACGGCTCTGCGCCCGCGCATGCCGACGGGGCATCCGCGCCAGCTAGCGCAGCTTGCCGCGCTTGCGCCTGTTGTCTGCCGACCTTATCTTTAGTATCTTGAAGTGTATCGCGCACGATATGCAGTACCACTTTAGGACGGTTGGGGACGCGATGTACGCGCCCTGCGCCCGCAGCTCCTTTGCCAGCGTGTGCTCTACCAGGTTGAGCCGGGACGTGACCTTTTTTGCCTTGTCCTTTGGGACCGTCTGTCCGCAGTTGGTGCACTGGACCACTCCGGAGTAGCCCTTGCCGCCTTTCGTGCGCCCGCGGCTCGCGCGCTTCAATGGCATGCAGTGCGGACGCCGTGCCTCCTTATAATCCTGCGCATGGCAATCTGATCCGAGTCGGCCAAATCACAGCGCCCGCGGCTTGTTGCGCCCTTGGTTCCCCGCGCATGTGACGTTTCACCGGCCATGTGCCGTGTGCGCTGCAGGGGACGCCGGGTGTTGGGGGGGGGGGGGTTGGTGGGTGTGGGGGGGGGGGTGGGGGTGGGGGTGTGGGGGTGGGGGGGGGTGGGGTTGGGGGTGGTGGTGGGGGGGGTGGGGGTGGTGGATGGGGGGT
>JAPPIP010000124.1 GCA_028820595.1 Nitrososphaerota archaeon
CACATTTTCCTAATTTTGAATGAACATATCAGTCATGCAGCTTGGTTCACACATTATAACATATGCAGCAATGCAGTTCTGCCGCTTGACAGATCCATCAAGTTCCAAAACTTTTGATCGACACTACACAGTACAAACATCATAATAAAAATGCCAAAACGTATTGATGGTGCCGCGACGACCCGGAGGGATTCGGCAGGGTGTACCACCGGCGCAGCCTGTGGAGACGGCATTCTCCGTCATCAAGGAGAGGTTCGGCGCGGTCTCCCGCGCAAGGACACTTGCCATGCGGAAGCAGCAGCCCGTCCTCAAGTGCGCCTGTTACAACCTCGTCGCCTAGACTCCCCCGCCGGCAGGGCTAGTCACACCCGGCGCATGCTGCGCACAAACCGTTGGCTGCAACACGAAATCCGGGATTTCCACGCGCCGGCCTCCCGGATCGGCGGGAATTCCAGCATCTCCGCACATCCAAACGCGTCAAAATGAGCATAAATCTGGGGCAGAAAAGTTCGAACTGGCATCTCTGAACTGCTTGCAAATACATAAATTCGTAGAAGAAGCCGCACCTTCATGGCAACTCACGGTTCACTCACAAAGGCGGGCAAGGTCCGCGGCCAGACCCCCAAGGTAGAGGGCCGCAAGATTGTCGGAACGAGCTCCAGCCTCCGCAACAAGAGCAACTTTAGGAAGCGGTTCGTTCTTGGAAGATTTCCGGGCCAGAACAAGCCGGGCCAGAGAAGGCGGAGGCGCTAGGCCCCTGTGCGTGGCGCGCCAAGGCGTGCCACGTCATACGGCACCGCCGGGATGATTCGGATACGCCGCCGATTACGAAACAATATCTAGGAGATTGCCACAGTGAAGAAATGCAAGGGAGCGTCGGACAGGCCGCCGGAATCGACCATCGGCGGGCGGCGCCTGTCGTCGTTCTGGCGCTGCTTGCGGCAGCCGGCGGCATTGCCGTGGCTGCATCTGTTGACGGGGGCGCGTATGCGCAACAGCAGCAAGGCGGCGAGCGCCTTGAGTTTTACACCAACAGCAAGGTGTACGCACCGGACCACAAGCTCCAGGTGTACGGCATAGGGCTTCCAGAGGAGACCCTCATCGTGCGCCTCTTTGCGCCGGACGGTTCCATTGCAAAGTTCGATCAGATTACCACCGATCCGGACGGCGCGTTTAACTATGATCTGCTGATCTGGCCGCAGCCGTCTTCCAGCTTTTCATACGGGACGTACGCGGTGGAGGCCATCAGCACGGCACAGAACGGCGCGTCGCGCATAATAGACGTGAGATTCTCCTCGACGTCTGATCTAGTCGACGTGCCGGTGGAGCGCTATATCAACACGCTGGTCTTTGCGCCGGAGACGGCCGCCATCAACCAGCCGTTCCGGGTGTTCGTGCAGACCACCAGCGACGGGCTGCTCATTGGAAACGACCCGTCGGATCTATTGGAGAGCACGCACGTGCACCTGCCGTCTGGCGCATACGTGCCGCTTTCCGAATCATTTGAGACGCTGCACCAGGGCCTGTACTTTGTAGAATACGTCCCGACAGAAGAGGGCACGCACATATTCCACGTGGTGGCCTTCAACCGCGGGACCACGTCGCACGGCTCGGCCGCCACCAACGTACTGAGCCAGGATCTGGGCGGAATCTCAGAGCAGATAATCTCACTCAACAGGATCCTGGACGAGACCTCCGAGGAGCTCGACGTGCTAAAGTCCGAGATAGAGGGGTTCGACTCGACGCTTGACCAGGCAAGCAGCAAGATAGACGAGAGCACGGGAACCATATCCACGTCGGTGGCCTTTATAAGCGAGGCATCCTCGCAGCTCAACTCGCTCCTGTTTCCGATTATAGCCTCGATCGGGATCATCGTGGCGCTCCAGATTGCAATACTTGCACGCCGCAGGTGACAGCTCACGGTTATAATGCCCGGGGGCGTTATCGTCCGTATGACTGCAAGAGACTACCGCGCGGGCGCCGCGGCAGCCTGCGCCGCCGTGGCCGTGCTGGCGGTGATGTCGGGTGCGGTGGCAGCGGCGGGGGCAGTACCAGGACTGATGCAGGGTCTGGGGCCCCTTGGCGCATACGATCCGTGGGCGGCGTACGGGACGGGCCCGGCCGCCGGCTCGGCCCTTGCCGCATCCCCCGCGTACGACGCGTCCCCATACAAGACGGCCGCCGCATCGTCCCCGGCGCCGCCATGGGCTCCGTCCTGGAGCATATTCTCAGAGGAGCCACCCGGGTGGCTTTGGCAAGGTTCGGACGCCGTGGGAACCTCCGCATATCGCGGGACTTACGACTCTGCAATTATCAGGTTTGTCCCCGGATCCCTTGATGACAGCGCCGGCGGAAGCTGGGCGGACGGGGACAGCCGCCGCTACCTGGTCTTTGGCGACGGAAGCTGGGCGGATCGCGGCAATGCAGCGTCATCCGCATCACCGTTGGCACACTCAGCGCCATCATCGCCGTCCCCCGCCCAACCCCGCACGCTTCAGGACGGTGCGGTCCAGCGGCCCGGCGGCGGATTTTTCACGACTGCCACACTGCACCCCGAGTCCGCATCCGATCTCTCCTCAAGGGGGTTCGTGGTAATCCCCGACAGGCCGCTTGACTTGCACGCGCCGCCCGCCGCCCCGGCAGGTTATACCACAGGTATGCCAGGCCTCAAGGAAGCCCCGCACCTACACGTTACGTCCGGCTCCGGCGGATCCGGCAGCGGGGACGCAACTGGCATGCTCGACATAGTGGGACTGGGAGCCGGCGGAGTGGATGGCGTCGGCATCGCCGAGAAATACGGAGCCACGGGCAGCGGCGTTACCATCGCCATCGTGGATACGGGCGTGGACTTTTCAAACCCCGACATTCAGCACGCGCTTGCAAGGGATCCCGCCACAAACCATCCCGTCATGCTCGATCCCGACGGGCAGGGCATAGTCATAACCAACAGCACGTTTTATGCGAGCATATCGGACAGCGGCACGATCAGGAGCCATGCAGGGGAAGTTCCGGAGGGGTTTGACTCTGTCGTGTACGTGGCCGAAGATGGCGGCGTCTATCTGGATATAGAACAGGGCGGCGGGGGAACCACCATACCGGTGTACAACTCGCTCTACCCGCAGATCGGAAGCGCCCCCGTACTGAACGGGACGCTTGAGCACGACATGCGGATAGGACTCGACGACAGGGACTACATACGCTCGCAGAGCGGTGCGTACAGGCTGGGCGCGATATTCCAGATGGGCGCGCCGGGACTCGGGGACGGGCAGCCTGCCAAGATCCAGGTGGTGCCGGTTTTGGTGGTCGACTCCTCCCGGCCGGGCGTGTATGACACCATAATACCGGACATGAGCACCTCGTGGCAGGACTATACCCGCGGGCAGGACGCCCCAGAACTGGACTTTGACTTTACAGACGAGCGCCCCATCGTACTTGGAAGCGGCGGGGAGTTTCTCTCGTACGACTCAGACGGGGACGGGACGGACGATTATACGGCAGGGACGGCCGGGGCGAGGGTGCTGGACGTATTTGCCGTAATGAACAACACGCTGACGTCACACCAGAACGAGGCGCTCGGGGCGGTCAACGGGACGCTGCTTCCGGGACTCGACCCCGACGGCCGGTTCTTTGGCGTGATGAGCGACTACGAGGGGCACGGCACGGCGAGCTCCGCCACGATCGTGTCGGCGGGCAAGATGGCGTACGACATCTACAACGACACGAGCAGCTACGTCATAGGGGGCGTGGCGCCAGACGCGCGCATACTCCCGATAAAGGCGCTCTGGCTGGGGGACGCGCTGTACGGCTGGCTCTGGGCCGCCGGCTTTGACAACGAGGGCTCCGCGTGGTCGTACTCCGGGGCCCCGCGGGCCGACATCATATCGAACAGCTGGGGCGTCTCGGCGTTTCCAAACGTGGGCGCCGCGCCGGGCCATGACATGCTCTCCCTCGTAGTCGACATGCTTTCCGTGCCGCGCTCCTTTGATGACAGCTATCCCGGGGTGGTCGTCGTGTCTAGCGCCGGCAACTCGGGTCACGGGTACGGGACGCTCGGGACGCCGGGCGCGTCCTCCTTTGGGATATCTGCAGGAGCCAGTACGAACAACGTCTTTGTGGGGTACGGTCCCTTCAAGGACCAGCCGAGGTTTGGAGGCAGCGGCGGTGGCGGCGGCGAAGATAACGGCACCGGTACGACCGACCCCGCCCCGCGCTCGCACCACCGCGGACACGTGGTAGACTTTAGCGGCCGGGGCCCCGGCATAATCGGAGACGTCAGACCCGACATGGTCAGCGTTGGTGCGTACGGCTTCGTGCCCCGCAGCATGATGGGCGCGTCCCAGAATGCAGACACGCGTGACCCGTTCACGCTGTTCGGGGGGACCAGCATGGCTGGGCCCGCGATAGCGGGCGCGGCGGCCGTGGTCATGAGCGAGATGACGGAGAGCCAGATCGATTACGACCCGTTTGTGATAAAGAACATCCTGATGTCCACCGCGCGCGACATGGGCAACGATCCGTTCGTGCAGGGCGCGGGCCTCGCCGACGCGGGGGCCGCCCTAAGGTTCGTCCACAAAGAGGGCGGGATCTTTGTGGTGCACAATGACGACTCCTATCAGAATATACGCGGCATGCTCCGGCCGGCGATATCGTCCGCAAACATCACGGACACGGGGATAGGCAAGTTCGACCTTCCCGACCGCGACATACCCATGACCGCGTGGTTTGCGGGCCACCTGCAGCCCGGCTCGAGGTCCACGGCCACGTTCACAATCGAGAATCCGGGGCCCGATGCAGTCGACGTGTCCATATCGCCGCAGAAGATGTCGCTTGTGAGTCACGCAAGTCTCAACGGCACCACCGTACCGCGGCAACAGGATCCCGTACTCAACGATACCGACGCGTACATTCCAAACTACGTGAGGCTCGCCGACGTGCGCCCCGACGAGGGCCTTGCGGGCCTGTTCGGCGATGGAAGGACGATTCCTGCCGACGCGTCGCTGCTTGTACTCAGCGTCAACTTTGCATTCTCCGATTTCATGAACATGTCCGCCGACGTGTACGCCGATGACATAGGGATAGCCTCCCTGTACCTGTACGACTGGGTTGACAGAGACGGGGATCTGGAGATAACGAGTGACGAACTTCTGCTTGTGACGCGGGGCGGCTCGTGGGGTACGACGCAGGAGATCCGAGTGTCGGATCCTGCCGACAAGTTTGAGGGCGTTCCGATGGCCGGAATATATCCGGTGCCGCTCAGATACTCCTACTGGGTGGGGCCCAACGGCGCCAACGCGACGGCGCTGGACTATACGGTGTCTGCAAGCTATTACGCGAGGGAGAAGTGGGAGGACGTCTGGCCGGCGCTGCCCTCGGTATCCGTCCCGCCGCAGGACTCAAGGCAGGTTGACGTCACGCTGATCATACCCGACGATGCAGGCGCGGGCATACACCACGGGTTCGTCGCCTTTGAGGGCGATCACCATGCTGCAAACGTGCCGGTGTCGTTTGCAGTAACGCCTGTCATACAGGATGCGGGCTCCCGGATCGTCTTTGGCGGCGGAGGCGCCCTGGCAAACGCGTCAGGATCCGGGACGGCGGAGGCATCCCCGCCATACCCGGACGTCACGTACTCCAACGGCCATACGAGGGGCGCCTTTGACATGGTGGGGCGCTACATGGCCGGGGACTGGCGGCACCACCACTTTGAGGTTGCAGACCCGGCCATAAGCGCGGCCTCGGTCAGGATATCCTGGGTGTCGGAAGACACGAGCGTGTCTGCATTCGTGGCCGATCCCGCGGGCCGCATAATCCAGACAAACGTCCCGTCCGGCGTCTTCGGGCACTTTCTCGACTGGCCGTCAGTCGACTGGCTTGGCCGCACGCCGTTCAGCGAGGGCGGGGGGTTCTATCCCGTATCCGGTGGCACGGAGGGCGCAACGTCCACGTTCATGACGGTTCCAATCAATGGCACCGGGACGTACGCCATAATGACCCACACGACCCTGTACGGGGGAGACTCGGTCACAGAACCCGTAGGCATAGAGGTCAGATTCTATGGCGGTGGTGTGGGTGATGAGGGTGATAGATATAGCGACAACGGCGCAAGGCACAATACCGGCAGCTCCGGGCCTGGCACGGGCGCCGGCCCGATGGATCCCGCCGACGGCGCAGACAGCGGCGATAACTATAGTCACGATCCTGATGCTGCGCAGAAAGACACAACTAAGGACGGGGCGGCCACGGACGGTGGGGCGGCACCCGCACCGGCATCCCCGCCCGAATCTGCTGCCCACGACACTCAACTGCCTGCTGCAGACGACATAAGCCAGCCTGCTGCAGGCTCATTGTCTGCAGTAACCGCCAGAGAGGCCGGCCCCGGGTTTGGTACGGGCGCCGTAGCTGGTTTGGTGGCGGGCGCCGCCATAACGGCCGCGGTTTTCATAGTGATCAAAAGAACCGGGCCGGCATCAGTGAGGCCAGCGCCGCCTAATGCTGATGTTGCCGGCGCAGTGCATGGCAATGGCAATGACAGCCGCCGCAGTGGCCACACCGGCGGCGACGGCGACGGCGACAACAAGAACGCCAGATACGGCGCGCTCTGATCCGGGTTCCGGGTGCGCGCCAATCCGCTTAGTTTGTCTTGATTCTCACAGCGTCTTGGCTCTCACATACCGCATAATTGCGCAGCACCGTGTCAATGCAGTAATGCGCCGAATCCGGCGAGATTTTTCGCCGCACCGCCGAATCCCTGGTATGCCCGAATATCTGTCTCGTGTGCGGTATGTCCACAAACTCGCCATAGTCGCACCATATCAGGCCGCCCACGCTGTTGGGCCCGCCCCTGCTGCGCCCGGCCTCCAAAAACGGGTGCGGGACGCTCACGTCCGACGCCCCGGCAAGATCCTCTGCTGCGCGGCAGAGGACATCCTGCACAGTCTCCGATTCGGTCCTGCGCTGCTGCACGTACAACTTGTTTGAGAATCCGGCATGAGTGCACAGCCACCCGGTACCCGCCGCCCCTATCCAGTAATAGAGGCGCAGCTTGGCCCAGTCTATCCCGTACGAGTCGATGACGCGCCGCTTGGCATCCGAGTACCCGCTGCACCTGTAATCTGCATTGCCCGTCATATAGTGCAGGTCGTGGTTCCCAAGCAGGTGTATCCTGCCGCCCTCCTCACCGTCGTACTCTAGAGAGCGCGCGAGCCACCCTGCGGTCCGTTCCGCCATCTCCGGACCGTCGCCAAAGTCGTCAAAATAGTCGCCCAGAAATACAGTCAGGTCAGGGCGCTCCCGGCTTATTATCTCCTCTGCCGTCTGATACCGGTGGTGTATGTCCGGTATGACGAGGGTCTTTTTCCCCATGGCGTGCCTGCGGCACATGGGCTAATACCTGTTTGCCGCATCCCGTGCGGCAGTACCCCGGGATCAGCGCGTACTGCCGATACACCGCCGCATGGAAATGCGACGGTTCTAGTACCGTACCCATCAAATAGATATCTTTATTATACCGTACTTTTTTATGCCACATATGGAGGACATGAAACTCAGCAGCTTGGAGGGCGTCGGCCCAGTTACAACACGCAAGCTGTCTGATGCGGGAATCCACAACGTCATGGATCTCATAGTCCGCGGCCCCGTCGAAATCTCGGAGATAACCGGGATGGAGAAGGACACCGCAGAGAAGATCGTCAACAAGGCCAGGCAGCACCTGGTCGACGGCGGCAAGCTGGCCGGGGACTTTGTGAGCGCAAGCGAGATCTACGATAACAGGCAGAAGATCGGGCGTATTACGACCGGTACCGACTGCCTCGACTCCCTCTTTGGCGGAGGACTTGAAACCCAGGCACTTACCGAGGTGTACGGCGAGTTTGGATGCGGCAAGACGCAGTTCGCCCACACCATGTCGGTGATGGTCCAGAGATCCAAGGAGGAGGGGGGACTCGAGGGCGGTGTTCTGTACATAGACACGGAGAACACGTTTAGGCCCGAGAGGATCGTCTCGATTGCAAAGGCCCACGGCATGGATCCCCTGCAGGTTCTGCAGAACATTACCGTGGCGCGCGCGCACAGCAGCTCGCACCAGACGCTGATTCTGGAGAGCGCGGGTCCGGTAATCGAGGCAAACAACATCAAACTGATTGTTGCAGACTCGGCAGTCGGGCTGTTCCGTTCCGAATACCTCGGACGCGGGACCCTATCAAACAGGCAGCAGAAGATCAACCATTTCGTACACCTGCTGTCCCGCTATGCAGAGATCTACAACTGCGCCGCAATTGCAACCAACCAGGTCATGGCATCCCCGGACGTCTTCTTCGGGGATCCGACCCGGCCCATAGGCGGAAACGTAGTCGCCCATACGAGCACCTACCGGATCTACTTTAAAAAGGCCGGCAAGAAGCGGATCGCCCGCATGGTCGACAGCCCGCACCATCCAGAGGAGGAGGTACTCTTCGCCCTGGGCGAGGCAGGCGTAATGGACCTCGAGGATGCAGAGGCCGCGGCCAAGACAAGAAAGACAAAGTCTGCTACCACCGCGGCCGTGGCGACCACCGCGGCAGTGGCAAAACCCGAGGATGCGGCGCCTGCCGATCCCAAGGCACCCTCTCCTGCTGCCGCCTCCAAGGCCAAGGCTGCCCCCGCCAGAAAGGCAAAATCTGCAAAGACCGCAGACGATGCCGCCCCGGCAACGGAGTCCGCAACGGACGCCCCGGAGGCGGCCGACCTTGACGAGGAGATAGACCTCACAGATGTAGAGCTCTCCGACGAGTAGCTTCTATTCCTTTTTTTTCTTTTCTTCAAAGACGCGGAAACCGCCGTCCGCGCCAGGACAGGCCCGGCGAGCTGCCGCCTTCTTGCACGGCGGCCTGGGGGCGGCCCGAGACCATACCCGTAACACTGCTGTCAGGCAATGGAAACCGGCGGAGCCTGCGACAACTGCCGGCGCGAGGGCCTGCAGGTATACTAGATTAAATAGGGTTCCGAGCCCGCCCCTGCATGGCAACCAAAAAGTCGCACGGCCGCTCCCACGGGTTCAGGCACAAGTCCCGCTCCGTCATGAAGAAAAGGGCGCCCCGCGGCGTGTCATTTCTGTTGCGCGAATACCAGACGGGACAGCAGGCGCTCGTCATAATAGACCCGCGGCAGCACAAGGGGCTCCCACACAGGAGATACCACGGCAAGGTCGGGGTCGTAACTGAGGTGGGCCGGAGGGCCATAACGCTTGACGTAAAGCTTGGGAACAAGACCAAAACCTTAATCACTAGGCTGGATCACATAAAGCCGTTCGGTGTGTCGTAATGGAAGAGGTACAGGACAGGCAATCCATCTCGCTTGCAGAGGTAAAGGAGATACTCGGCAAGGTTGAGCCGGAGGACATGGACCAGATACAGCGCTGGACGTTTGACTATGTCTCAAAATTTGCCACTACGGACTCCAAGAATGCGGCGGAGATGAAGAAACTCCTCATCAAGGACTGCAGCCTCACGGAGGACGAGGCAGTTGAGATTGTGAACATCAAGCCCACCAGCATGGCCGAGCTGCGCTCATTTACGTTCGGATGGAAAAAGCTCATACTTGCAGAGACCTTGGAGAAGATGCTCAAGATAGTACGAGAGCGCTCCTCCTAGTCCGGGTATGATGACGGTGATTATAGCATGATTGCGTGCCGGCGGCAACAATAACCGTGGCGGTGGCGGCAGTAGTTGGTGAAAAGGATTGCGTCAGCTGCTTTCTAATCTGGGGGCAGGTTCGCGTTGAACACCGACCCGCCAAAGACAAGAACGTACGAGGAGTATGCGTACGTACTTGGCCCCACGCGCCGCGGCCGCTCATCCGTCGTCAGGGGCAAGGAGGGCACGATAGTAACGGCAGTGGGCGAGAACAAGCTCACGCTGCTGGAGCTGCTTGGCGTGCCGGGATCCGGGTTTGCAAACGGAGAGAGGCTCCGCATCGGCAAGACCGGCAGGACAAAGGTGGCATCGGTTCTGGGAAAGATCTCATACGAGATGCTGTCAGAGTCCGCCAAGAACGAACTGCAGGGGGTGATAACCACGATCGTGACAAACAACGAGCAGAAATTTGTATCGTACCTCAACAATGCCGGCCCGATAACCCCCCGCGTGCATGCGCTGGAGCTGATACCCGGCATAGGCAAGACATACATGAACGCGATGCTTGACGAGCGGGAGCGCCAACGGTTCGAGAGCTATGCGGACCTGCAGGAGCGGGTGGGCCTCAGCGACCCTGTCGGGCACATAGCCGAGCGCATAGTGTCTGAGATGAGCGGCCGGAGCCGGCGAGTCAACATATTTGTAAAGAGGTAGGCGCCCGGAAATGACGCCGACTGCAGCCACGACCGCCGCATTGCACGGTTCCCACACAAATCAGCCCCCCAATAGTCAGGGCACGTACCCCGGGCGAAGGGCAGGACCGGGCGGTCCCGTCAGCGGCACGAGGGGCGGCAGTGACGGCAGCGGTCGCCCCGACATGTCTGGAGGTCGCGGCTACAGGACGGTCGGAAGCGTCCGCCAAAAGAAGGGCATGGGGCAGCACTTTCTGGTATCCAAGGGCGTGGCCGAGCGCATAGTCTCTGCTGCCGGGATCAGGGACGGCGAGGCGGTGTTTGAGCTGGGGACTGGGCGCGGCATCCTGACCGGCCTGCTGTGCAAAAGGGCCGCCCGCGTGGTCTCCGTGGAGCTGGACCGGGAACTGGCAGACGAGACGCGCACGACGCTCTCAGGGTTTGGAAACCTGCAGGTCGTGCGGGGCGACGGGCTCGGTCCTGCGAAGGGGAGAAACGCGGCAGACAGCCACTCTACGGTATCCACCTCTGACTGCGCCGTCTTTGTATCGAACCTGCCCTACTCGCGCAGCCGGCGTGCGGTGGAGCAGCTTGCATCCTCCGGCTTTGAGCGCTGCATCGTAATGGTCCAAAGGGAGTTTGCGTCAAAACTGCTCGCGGGCGCCTCGCCCCGCGTGGAGAAAAGCCACCGCGCCGGTGACGACCGCGGTGGCCCGCACGCGCGCGGCAGGAGGCGCGCAATCAGCGTGGTGGCCCAGTACTGTTTTGAGATACGCGCCATAATGGACGTTCCGGCCTCCTGCTTTGAGCCCAGGCCCGGGGTGGATTCGGTGGTTCTCGCGATGGTTCGAAGGCGCACGCTGGAGGGCGCCCGGATCTCCATGATCAACCGCATCTTCTCATACAGGCGCAAGCGGATTTCCACTCTGGTAGGTATGATCTGCGGTGGCGGCGGCGATGGCGGCGGCGGCGATGGCGGCGGCCACAGGGGCCACGGCAGGGACGCCAACGGCCACATATCCGGCCGCCGGCTGCATGCAGACGGCACACGTGGCGAGGTATTCGACAGCTCAGACAGGCCGCTGCGCCTCGACGACCTGTCCGTCCAAGACGTGGTGGATTTGGCGGACTCTGTGCTTGCAAGGGTGTGAGTGATGCCGGGCGCGCCACGTGACTCTGCTGCAAGCCGCGCGCGGGAGGGACTTCCGCCCGCACGAATGAGGCCCGTGGTGGAGCAGGACGAGTACCCTCCGTCGGAGGACACCTTTTTTCTCGCAGACTACATAGAACGCGCATCCAGAGGTTTGACGGCCTTGGACGTTGGAAGCGGCTCCGGGTACATCACGAGGCTGCTACGCGACTCATTCGAGTTCGTGGTGGGGACCGACATCAACTGCGGGGTGCTCCGGAACCAGTCTGGCGCATACCGCACGGAGAACCTGGTATGCTGCAGCGGCTCTGACGCGATACGCGCAGAGTTCGACCTTGCAGTGTGCAACCCCCCGTACCTTGCGACGGATTCAGTCACGTTCGAGTCGACTGACGGGGGGCCGGGCGGCCTGGAGGTGCCTGCCCGCATACTGGACTCTGTATACGGCAACGTGCGCCCCGGCGGCAGGTTTGCCATCGTAACCACCACGCTCTCTGACTATGACGGCCTGATGAGGCACGCCATGGTGGCGGGCTTTGCCGACGCCCGCATCGTGGCAAGAAAAAAACTGTTCTTTGAGGAGCTGCTGCTGGTGGAGTGCTCAGTGGCAGCGGGCGCCTAGCGGCGCAGAGACTCCTTTGCCTTTGCGCATATGGCGTCTGCCATCTGGGTGGTCTTTGCGTCGCCCCCGATGTCCCACGTTACGGTTCTGCCCTCGTTGACCACCGACTCGGTGGCGGCAAATATGGCATCGGCGATGTCCACCTCACCAAGATACCTTGCCATCCACGCCCCCGAGCATATGGCCGCGACTGGGTTCACGACGTTCTGGCCCGCAAACTGGGGGGCGCTGCCGTGGGCCGCCTCGAACATTGCAAAGCGGTCGCCGATGTTTGCAGAATAGATGAGTCCGATTGACCCCACGAGCCCGGATGCCAGCTCGGATACGATGTCCATGAAGAGGTTCGTGCTGACCAGGACCGCTCCGTTGAACTGGGCAGGGTTGACCACAAGCTGCTGCATTATGTTGTCGATGTAGATCTCGGAGAGTTCCATCTCCGTGTTGAGTACGCCCCGCTGCGCCGCGTCCCAGAATATCCCGTCAGTCTCCTTTAGGATGTTTCTCTTTGTGATCGCGACCATCTTCTTCATGTCGTGGTCAGACGCCCACTTGACGGCGGCGTTTATGATGCGCTCGCTGCCCTGTCTCGTTATCTTCCTGATTGCAATGGCCGTATCCTCCGTTATGCGGGCCTCTATGCCGGTATAGAGTCCCTCTGTCGCCTCCCTAAAGCAGACGCAGTCAAGCCCGGCGTCCGGCGAGAGCCGGCTGTACGTCTTGGTGGGCCTAATGTTTGCGTACAGATCAAACTTTTGCCGCAACGTGACGGCCACGCTTCTCGGGGCGCCGGGCACGGGTATCGTCGTGGTGGGCCCCTTGAAGCAGGCGTCTGACTCCTCCAGTATCCCCATGGTCGCGTCTGGTATGCACGACTTGTCCGCCCTGCCGTTTCGGTCCCACTGCTCCGAGCCGGCCTCGCACATTACAATCTCCGCCTGGAGGCCGCACTCTCCGACCACCATGAGCATGGCGTCCACCACCTCAGGTCCTATGCCGTCGCCCTTCATCACGGCCGCAGTCTTCGTGCCCAAGTCATGCTGAAACGAGCGCGATATTATTTAATCCTTTGAAGCTGCGGCCATGCCGCGCGGCAGAAGGGACGGGCGCGGCAGCGCGGCCGGCTGTGTGCATACGAACCAGGCGCGGCCAGTCGGCACCCAAGATTGGACCTGTGAATTTCTGTCCCGGCGCAACCTTTGAGGCGGGCCGCGCTCCCGGCATTCCCATTTTTTTATTGCGTGTCCTCTAGTTGGCCGCCTGCAGCGTGCCTGCTGCTTCGGGTGTCCATGTCTGGAGGGAGGAGGGAGGAGGGACGCCTTCGGCGGCCTGCGCTATGGCCGCCCCATACGGCCTATAGGACGTGTTTAATACCATCCTTCTGCCAGATATGATTGTGAAGATTGTCCAGATCTCTGATCTGCATGTGGGTTCCCAGTTCCTTCCAGAAAAGTTCGAGGCGTTGGTCTCCGAGGTCAACGGCATGCGGCCGGACGTCATTGTCATTACGGGCGACCTGACAAACGAGGGGCTGGTCAAGGAGTATGAGAAGGCAAGGTCGCTGGTCTCAAGGTTTGACGCCGGCAAAATAATTGCCATAAGCGGAAACCACGACTACCGCAACACGGGTTACCTGCTCTTCAGAAAATACTTCCCCTTCCAGTCGGTCAACGAGCTTGGCGACAACATTGTGCTGATAACAGTGGGCACCGCTCGTCCTGACAGGAACGATGGCGAGGTGGGCTACCGTCAGAACCTGTGGATTGAGCGGACCCTGCAAAAGTACGCCAAAAAGACAAAGATTGTGGCAATGCATCATCACCTGATAGCCATTCCCGACACGGGATCCGACCAGCTAACGGTGGTGGACGCCGGCGACGTGCTGAGGACGATCCTTGAGACCGGCGTCGATCTCGTCTTGTGCGGGCACAAGCACAGGCCTTGGATGTGGGCTTTTGGCGGGCTGACCGTGGTCAACGCAGGCACTGCCACATCCGAGCGCGTACGAGGACTGTTTGAGAATACATACAACATAGTCACGATAAACAACAAGACGAACAAGGTGGACGTGGACCTCAAGATGGTAGGAGGCCGCAGGGTACCGCTCAAAGACGTTGTAAGGAACTACGCCCAGTTTCACGAGGAGTACAGCATCACCCCGGCCCGACTGCCGGAGCGGGGAGAATCCGAATGAGAACGCCGCTGCCGACAGCATCAATTTAATTGTGCGGCTTGGCGTCTTCCTGCGTGCGGGGATCGCCTAGCCCGGTAGGGCGTGGGATTGCTAATCCCATGTTCGAAAGAACTCGGGGGTTCAAATCCCCCTCCCCGCGCTCCAAACAGGGCAGAAATGCTTAAAATCAATACGCGCGTACAGATATCATGGACGCGCAGATGCCAAAGACGCTCGACACGGAGTGCGAGTCGGTCCGGCAGTTCCTCAAGGGGTTTCACAGCGAGGCCACAAAGGAGTCGTACTCGAAAAAGCTCTCCCAGTTCCTGCACCGGTGCGGCATGACGCCGGACCAGCTGCTCGCCGGGGCGCGGGGCAGCCCGGCGTCGGTGCAGCGGCTCATCATAGACTATGTCGAGGAGCGCAGAAAAAAAGTGTCCGGTTCTACGATAAACCAGACCGTCGTGGCGCTAAAGCACTTTTTTGAGATGAACGACGCGGAGGACGCCATATCGTGGAAAAAGATAGCAAAGATAATGCCGCGCGTCCGCAAGACCGGCAGCGACCGCGCCCCGACCATCCAGGAGATAAGGCAGATGATGGAGTCCGCGGACACCCGGATCAAGTGCATCATCCTGACGTGCGCCAGCTCCGGGATAAGGGTGGGCGCGTTTGAGGGCATGCTCTGGGGGGACGTGACCCCGGTGGCAGGTACGGACGGCGGGGGCGTCAGGGCCGCGCGCATCGTGGCGTACAGGGGATCCGCGGAGCAGTACGTCACGTTCGTGACGCCGGAGTGCTACGAGATGCTGCTGAGATACCGTACGATGCGCGAGGAGGCAGGCGAGAGGGTGACCGACGCGTCGCCGCTCATGCGCGACGCCTGGGACTCTCACCCGTACCGCAAGGCCGGGGAGAAAAAGGATCCAGCAGTGGCCACGCCGCTTGCCCCAAAAACCATATCCAACATGATGGGCAAGTTTCTCAAAAGGATCAACATGCGGAACAAGCGGCACGCCGACGCGGCGGCAGGGCACGAGTTTAAGCAGATCCACGGGTTCCGCAAGTACTTCAAGACCAACGCCGAGCGGACCATGAAGACCATCGACGTGGAGAAGCTGATGGGGCACGCGGAGAACTATTACAAGCCGTCGGAGGAGTATCTGCTTGGGCAGTATGTCGCGGCGGTGCCGAACCTGACCATATCAGAAGAGGCCGAGCTCCGGAGCACAATCGAAAGGCAGGCCGCAATAAGCGACAGAAAGGTGGGGGAGATCGAGCGGGAGAACGAGGATCTGCACGAGCGCCTTGCCAAGCTTGAGAGCAGCTACGCGTCGGTGCGGGAGATACTTGAGAACGTCCTGCTCTCAAAGACCGGGGGCCGCTAGGGCCCGCGGCGCCGGGGCCTGCACGCGGCGTTCCTTCTCCCAGGATTTGGACGCATATTGCCTGCCGTGGCCGGCGCAAAGCCCCCCCCCCGTGCCCGCCTGCCACGTTCATTTGGCGTTATAAGCAGAGGCGCGCGTACTGTGTGATGAAACGCAGGGCCTCGATCTCGATTTCCAGCGACGAGATCGCGCTGATCAGATCCAAGCTGGCGTCCATGGGCGTACAGCTTGCGGATCTCAGGGTGGCACTGGGGGCCCAGCAGGCCCGCGTGCGGGAGGCGCTCCTGGGCCTTGGAGACAGGCGCGGCGGGGCACGGAACGGTTCCTGATTGTGCCCGCGGACGCGCCCGCCGCCTCCGAACATGGCGCTGACGAGGGCATGGCAATGCCGAGTGACAGCCGCGTATTGATCCGAGGGACTGCATACGGCATGTCCCGCGTGATGTCATGATCAACGCATGGCTGGCGAACGACCGCCTGCTCCATCACGAACGATCCGGATGCAGGTGCGAACGCATGGCTGGCGAACGTGGGGTTACCCGCAAACTTTCATAGAACTCTATGAAAGTTTGCGGGTAACTGCCGCGGCCGGAGCCGCCGCACACGCACGGGCAGGAAATCCGACAGTAGGCGCCCCGTACGCTTCCGGCCCTAGCGCCGGCACGCGGGCGGCGGGCCTGCCGCATGCCCGCGGGCGCCTGCGCAGGACTCATGGACGCGGAACCGGCCCTCCGTGACAGGCGTACCTGTCAAAGGTGACAAAGAAATCTTTGTTTGTACGTTTGCCGCCGTCCGTTCCGGTCTGCCCGTAGTCCGGCCGACGAGGAGGGGGGCCATGCAGCAGACGGAAGACGGCGCCTAGCAGAAGGGGTCGGCACCTCCGTCCATCCACCGCCCGGGCAGCGTCACGTACGGTTCCAGGGCCCAAGGGTGCGGCAACATGGCCTGTGCGCGCGGCAGTTACCCGCAAACTGTCATAAATTTTTATGACAGATTGCGCGCATCTGCCACGGCCAGCGGCGCCGCACGCACACGGACAGGAAGTCCGGCGACGGGCGCCTAGGTGTCTCCGGCCCTAGTCGGCGCACGCACGGCGGGCCTGCCGACGCCCGCGGGAGGCAGGACGGGCCGACGGGACCGGGGGCGCAGCGCGTGCCAGGAGGCAGTGGCTACCGCCGCCATACCCGCAAACAATCATAGAGCTCTATGATTGTTTGCGGGTAACTGCCGTACACACTCAGGTCGATTGAGACGTTGTGCCTAAAATTTCAGAACTCAGAGCACATTCAGGCATGAGTTCCGAATCGACCTGAGGGTGTACTAACTGCCGCATGCCCGCGGCACCGCACACGGACAGGAAACCGGCGGTGAGGGCCCCGCGTGCTTCAGGCTCTGACTGATACGCGGGCGGCGGGCCTGCCGCATGCCCGCGGGCGCCTGCGCAGGCCGCCGCAGGGTACGGAACCGGACACTCTCCCGTGACAGGCGCAACGGTCAAAGGTGACAAAGAAATCTTTGTCACCTTTGACACCTGCCGGCGCCAAGCGGCGCGCCTAGCCCCTTGGCGTCGGCCGCGGGCATGAGCCAGACCCTGCGAGCAAGAACACCCAGATTTTCCCAAGATTTGCGCGTGCGGCCCGGTCCATGCTTGATTCGCACATGACGGGCACGCTGACGACCCGACCGGACCGCCCGCCCTTGCACGTCGTGAAAAACCCGCCTTTTATACATCCCGTGTGCATGATGGCATGCTAAGGGTGGGGCTTGACATCGGGACCGGCTTTGTAAAGTGCGTCTCGGATCACGGGGCCGTCCGGTTCCCGTCGCTGTACGTCAAAAGGACGCACGGGGACTGGGCCGACGCGGACTCCGAGGCCATCGGGGAGAGGGCGGCCGGGATGCTGCACACTGCGGGGGCCGCCACCGTGCGGCCCGTCGTGCGCGGGAGGCCCGACCCCAGGTACCAGAAGCAGGTGGAGATGCTGATCCGGGAGGCCGTGTCTAGGGTCAGGGTCGCGGCGGGCCGCGCCGCGGACTGTAATGAAAAGGCCAGGATGGCCGTGGGCCTGCCGTACGAGGCCTCAGACTGCCGGGAATCCATATCCAAGATGGTCAAAAGGTGCGTCCCCGCCGACCGGTGCGACGTGGTGGCCCAGGCAGTCGGGACGCTGGTTGACATGGACAAGGGCACCGGCATGGTGGTATCCATCGGCCAGGGAACCAGCGAGATCGTGGTTATAGAGGACAACCAGGTGATCGACGGGGAGAGCTCCCGGTGGGCCTCGGAGTTCATCACCCGAAAGATAGGCAAGTTTGCGCACCTGGACACGGACGCGCTGCACCGGCGCCGGGAGACGTGCAAGAGGTACGCCAAGGTGCTTGCGGCAAACCTCGCAGACGAGATAACGGACATGTCCGCGGGATACGGCCACGCGTACGATATCATACTCTCCGGCGGCGGGTTGCTCATCCCGGGCGTGCGCGACGAGCTGGAGTCGAGGCTCAAGAAGAGGTTCAGGATCAGCGTGCCGGCCGACCCCGTCATGAGCAACGCGACGGGCCTCTACAAGCTACTGGTGGAGTGACTGCTGCGATGTATCCGGAATACGGGAGGGCGTGCGGCTGATGGGCTCGAGGCGCTGGCGCCTGGCCAACCGCAAAAAGCCCGAGGGGCAGCTGGGAAAGACGAGGCATTTTCTTGCCTCCACGGCCGAGGACGGCAGGCTGGCCGCCTGTTCTATCTCGATACCGATTAAGATGGACGAGAAGGCGGCCATACTGGCGGCAGGCGACCTTGCCGGCACCCGCACGCGCAGCTTCGAGGTGTGGTGGGACGCGGCGGACAAGAGGATGGAGTTCGTACTGGCCTCGGACAGGGGGGACCTGGACGCCTACAAGCAGGCGTTCCTCAACATGTACCCCAACGCGGCGTTCTCCGCAATGGAGGAAACGGAGCCGGGCTGGTTTGACGCGGCGCGGCCGGACTGCCAGATATTTGACGTGGGCACGTACCACGGCCACTACTCGTCGGTCTTTGACAGAGCCAGGGCGCACCGCCTCATGACCCGGCTGGCGCGCACCGTGCAGCTGTCAAGGCACGCCTGGATACAGTTCGTCTTCCGGCGCCACCCCTTTGCCTCCTTTCTGCGCAACCACGTGACCCGGCTCGACAACAGGAACCTCGAGATCGGCCGCGGCAACTACCTCAGCACGGCCGAGCTCCTGACGCTCTCGGACAAAAAGCCCCACGAGCACCCCGAGGCCGGGTACGACTTTGCCAACAACTACGCGGGCCTCCAGAAGCACGCCACGCTCAAGATGCAGTCCGCGCAGGTCATGATGAGCATCCGGGGCGTCATGGCATGCGAGCGCGAGATCGACCTCAACTTTGACGAGATAGAGTCCCTGCCGGTCGAGAACATATTCTCGGGGCACGAGCACCTGACAAAGTTCCGGTACAGGCACCGGGACTTCTGGGACGAGAAAAAGCCCGGCCAGGTGGAGGTCAGGATAACTGACGGCGGCGACGGCGGCAGGCGCTACCCGCGGATGGACGTGTTCGGGCGCAGGCTGCTGCCGGACCCGGACAGGCTGCTCGGCAGGGCCCTAGGGCGGTACTTTGACAAGGGCCTGCTCGGCGGGTACCGTAACCGCGACCCGCTGCCGTTCCTCATACTGAACCTTTCTGAGATGCCGCTGTTCGTGCATTTGCCGGACCCCGTCACCACCCCGAATGCAAGGGCCACCCGGGGCGTGACGATCCCGTCGGAGCCGTCCCAGAAGGCGGGCTCGCCCCTGGGGTTCTTCCGTCCCGGGCGGGACGGGCCGCGGTGGGGCGCCACGGCGCCCTCCAAGGACGCGGACGCGGCCGTGATATCGCCGGCGGACCTCGCCACCCACGTATACGCGGTCGGCGCGTCGGGCTCGGGCAAGACCTCGCTTGTCAGGGTCATCGCAAAGCACCTGGAGGCGTGGAATGAGAACGAAACCATGCGCAACGCGTTCATCTACGTCGACCCGAAGGGGGACGACTCGCACAAGTTCGTCAGGCAGTGCGCGGCCGCCTCCCTGTCGGAGGGGCGCGTACACTTTCTGGACCCGCAGCAGACCAAGTTTTCGATAAACCCGCTCGAGCTGCCCGAGCACTCGCCGTGGGAGCGCGAGGAGGTAGTGTCCAGGCACGTCGGCTACTTCATGAAGACCATCGAGGAGTGGTACCAGCAGTCGGCAAGCTA
This sequence comes from Nitrososphaerota archaeon, assembly GCA_028820595.1. Classification (GTDB taxonomy): domain Archaea; phylum Thermoproteota; class Nitrososphaeria; order Nitrososphaerales; family Nitrosopumilaceae; genus Nitrosopumilus. Next base: position 19,866 of record JAPPIP010000124.1, read on the forward strand.
CGTGCAGATGGAGCGCATTTTCCGCGCCCTGCTGTTCTACATATATGTGAAACACGACGCCCCCACCTTCCTTGACATACACCACATCATCCTCAGGCTGCAGGACGCGGGGCAGGACGCCATGCCGGAGATCATCCGGGCGTACGGCGCGCCCGAGCCGGAGATGAGGCAGGCGCTCGACAGCATCGCCTCCTTGAAGGGCGATGCGTTCATGCCGCTGCTCAACCGCATAGAGCAGTTCGCGACCGACCCCGTGCTCAGGCGCATGTTCTCGGTGAGACGGGGCACGGTGGACTTTGCCGAGCTCACGAGGCCGGGGCACCAGACGATAGTCAGGATATCGCCGCTGAACATCCCCCACCACGTGCAGCCGCTCGCCATGCAGGCGTTCATACTGAAGCTGTGGTTTGCAATCCAGGAGCGCGCCAACCGCACGCCCGACGAGTCGGAGCGCACCCAGGTGGTGCTGGCGCTCGACGAGTTCCAGATTGTCAAGGATCTGCAGGTGCTGCAGCTGATGCTCGAGCAGGCAAGGTCGCTGGGGCTCGGGCTCGTGCTGGCCCACCAGACCACCGAGCAGATAAGCGACAAGCAGCTGGGGCTCATCACCGGGAACTCTGGGACGCAGCTGGTGGGCAGGGTGAACGGCAAGGACGCGGCCCGCATGGCGCAGATCTGGGACCCGCAGTTCCAGAGGGAGCTGGGGCAGCAGCTCTCGAGCCAGGAGTACTTTCACTGGACGATCCGCGAAAAGGCGCCGCCCGGGCAGGAGCAGTCCCCGCCCGCCCAGTTCTGGCTTGCCAGGCCGCCGGAAATGGTGGTTGCGGACGCCGAATACGACAGGTACGTCAGGGGGCAGCTGGCCAAATACGGCGCCGGCATCGTGGGCCCAAACGCCATGGCGCAGGCGGCCCGCGAGAGGAGCAGATGGCTTGAGAGCATAACAGTCGAGCTCCCGCCCAGGCTGGAGTGGGGAATCATGTGCCAGCTGCTCAGAAACGGGGAGATGCAGCAGGGGCAGCTTGCGGACCGGCTGGAGGTGCAGAACCGCGACGAGGTCGCCGCCGCCCTCCGGGGCATGGAGGACAAAGGGCTGGTCGGGCGCGCAGGCACGGTGCGCACATCTCCGTATACGCTGTCAGAAAAGGCGGCCCGGACGTACCTTGGGTTTGACCACACGGAGGTGGGCTCGGCGCCGGACGTTGCGGAGGTGGCGCAAAAGGCGGTCGCTGCATACCTCAAGCGCGGCTTGTTCGTGACCATGGCGTCGCAGCGCATCAAAAAGGGCGCCGACCGGACCGACCTGGTCGCGTACGACTACACCAAGGAGATCCCGATATCCGTAGAGATCGAGTCGGTAAGCGAGGTCCAGAGCCACCCAGAGCACGTCAGGTACAACATGACAAAGTGGGCCAAGATGGGCTTTGCCGAGTGTCACGTCTGGTCCAAGAGCCCTAGGATAAAGGACATCAGGGACCGGCTGGACGTGGAGCAAAAAAAGAGGGTCTTTGTGATGGTCATCTCATCCTGAGCTTTTCCATCCGGCTGCCGCTGCTGCCGCTGCTGCCGCTGCTGCCGCCGCCATCACCGGGCCCGTCCCTGGCCAGGGCCTTGGCAAGGGCGTCCATGTAGCCGGCACCGTCATCCTCCTCCTCCCGTGGCCCGTTGTACCTGTCAAGCGCGGCAGAGTCCCTGTCGGCCTCCGCCACGTCCCTCTTGGTGATGCCCGACTCGACCGGCTTGATGATGACCTTGTTCTTTGACACGGCGAACCTCACGTACTGGTTCTTGCGCATTCCGAGCGCGTGGGCTATCTGCGCCGGTATGGTCACCATGTACGAGCCCTGCCTGAACTGCACCCTTCTCTGGATGTCTTCCATGTCCATGCAGTACGGGCCCGCGTATGCATAAAAGGCGGGAAAAGCACGCATGATCTGCATGAGCCGCCGGTTTCTACATGCATGATCCGCATGTACGGCATGCATGATCTGCACTTTCGGGGTTTTCGGCCATGCATGATCCGCATGTACGGCATGCATGATCCGCATGTACGGCATGCATGATCCGCATGCGGGCACCGTCCCGACCGCCGCGCCGTGCCCGTCCCCGCGGTCAGATAATTTCGCATTTACTCATAGACTAACAAAACGAACCAGCTCACGCGCAACCGGAAGATCACGGGGGCCGCCTGGCGGCGGCCCCTCCCGCAAGCAGTCGGGCCTGGCGGCCCGACTGTCCGAGAAAAATCATGGCCGACCGGCAACCTGTCGGCGGCCCTCATTCCGTACCGGCCTCCACTACTAGTCCTGGCCTTGACGGCGGCATCCTGGCAATCTTTCGGGGCCAAGGTACCGGGGCCGGCAGCGTCAGGTACTTCCCCGTGGCCATGGTCAAAACAATCAAAGATTTCTTTGATTGTTTTGACCCCTTGTTCTACCCACTCCACTAGGCCGCTCACGGGCACAACAACGACGTTCACACGGGCATTGTCCGATCTGTCACCTCCGGTCCGGCGGCCTGCTCCTCCCCGAATCTACTATGGGACTAGCCCACGCGCTTCTAGAGGTCCAGACCGTGGCATTCGTATGGATCGATACGTGAATTTGGAACCTATTTCACATACGCTTCCAGTCCCGTCTTTGTTGGAGACCAGTTCTTTGGCTCAAACTCTTTTGGCAATTGAGATACCAGACGGTCGGATTCCGCCCCCACGTACGCCAGCCTCTCTATGATGGCGCGCACATCCTTGCCGGACACACCCTGAAGGGGATAATTCTCAATCCCGCTCTCCTTGTCCACCGTATGGCCATACCGGTCTACGAACCACCCAAGCGGCGTCCTACCGTTGACGCGGTACTCGCATACTGGCAAGTTTTCGTACACTGGCACATCGTCGATTATCAGGACGTGTTGGTTCTGGCCGCCTGTGATGTTCTTGGCCGCGTCTTTCTTCTGTCTCCCCCACCTGATCCTGCGCGGCGAGTCAGGTATGACGTTTACGGGCTTGCCCAGATCGTACCGCTTGCAGGTCTCGTATGACAGGTGTAGATCCGCCAGCTCCTTGCCTGTCTTTGAGAACGCCCAAAAGTCAGGGGCCATCGGGATGTGGGGGAGTTCACGCGTGAGGTTGTTTGCGTATTTCTTACGGTATCCGGGGGAGTGTAACAGCCCGTACACGTAATAGAAGACATCCTCTTTGGTAATCGCATTGTCGCTGTACTGCGCTTTGTATTCCCCTAGGGCATAATCCGTGATGTTGTCTACCATCATTTCTCCATCACCCTCATAGGAAACACCTGCCCGTGATGGATCACTTCCAAGTCCGGCGTTATGTCGGTCACCATTACAGTGAACTCGCCGCCTTGGATCTTGTATGGCACTATTATGCACAGATTGCGCGGGCCCGGGGCCTCGCCCGAGCTCTCTCTCTCTCTCTCTCTCTCTCTCTCTCTCTCTCTCTCTAAGTACGTATCCTTAGTCTTTAGTGGAAACACCTGTGATTGCGCAATCACGTGTAGATCTGGAGTGGTATCAGTCATCAACCCGGAAAACTTCTCCCCGATTCCCTTGTCGGGTACGACAATCGACAAGTTCTCCGAATCGCCTTTGGGGAAAAATGTTGGAATCAAGTAACGTCTGTGGTCGTATGCCTTGTCAAAGTACATGTATTGTTTAAAAAATGGCCTGTACAATGCTGTTCGAATTTTTTCTTGTGCAAAAGGCTGTTTGCCTGTGCGTCGTATCGCATCGGATAATTCTTCACTCCATTTTGCTTTCTTTGCATTGATTATGGGTTTTTCTAGATCTTGAGAGTTACAATAATCAATGTGCGTTTGCATGTTTTTTTCCAATTGTTTTTTAGACGTATTGTATATCCATACATCTCGTCCTGTTGCAACTCCTGCAGAATAGCTTCTAAACATCGCGTGTCCCTTGCCTGCCTTGGCATCCTTACTGCCTATCGGCAGATATTCAGAGAATTTTCCACTTCTTTGCCCCAGCCAGTCGTGGTGCTTGTCGGGCGTGATGATCTGCCAGTCTGAGATGCCCTTGATGGAACCCGCGGTCCTGATTATGCCCAGCTTGGTCTCGCGGTCGTGGTAGTCGCCGATGTCGTGGTAGTGTATCACGCCGGGCGTCGCCTTTTTGGGATTTTTCACTAGGATAGTGATGGCGACGGGGGCCCGGGAGCCCGATCCAAATATTTTGCCTCCCTCCTTTTTGGACACCTCGCCCTGCGTTCTCTGATTGCCCCTCAGGTCAAACACATACACATCGGTAAACTCGTCCCGGAGGCAGGCGCGCACTCCACTCCCGGCGTCCGAACGAATAAAGCTGGCATTCGTGACAAACCCGATGATGCCCGACTCGCCTATGCGGTCAGAGGCGTACCGGATTGAGCGTATGTAGGAGTCGTACAGTGATCTGACCAGTCCGATGTTGGGGTTGATTGACTTGGTCTGCTTTATGTACGTGTCCTCTATCCTCTTGTCCATGCCCGGATATTTGACGTTCTGGTTCTGGTCGTTGTAGCTGCTCTGTCCCGCCGAGTACGGCGGGTTTCCCACGATAACGGTGATGTTGGCCTTGCGCTGCTTCCGTATCCCCTTCTTTGGCCTTGCCATTATGTCGCCCGCGTATTCATCAAGCTTGGCCCTGTTGAACGTGTCAGTCAGTGACAGGCCTTCAAACTGTTTGAACGCGTCTGTGCGCTGGCCGTACGCCGATTCTAGGTTGACGGACGCGATATAATAGGCAAGCAGTATGATCTCGTTTGCAAACAGTTCTGTGTCGTACTTGCGTTTGACATCCTTTTTTGACACCAATTTGGTGTCTGGCGCCAAGAGTCTGGATAAGAAGGTGCCCGCCCCGGTGAAGGGATCTATTATGTTGACGTTCTTGTCGGTCAGGCCCCTGCCAAAGTTATCTTGAAGTACGTGATCTATTGACCGCAGGATAAAGTCGACGACCTCGACTGGTGTGTATACCACGCCCAGCCGCTCCGCCATCTTCGGGAACGCCGTCTTGAAGAACGTCCCGTACATCTCGCTTATGACCTGCTGGCGGGCTTCGTGCGTGTCCAGGTTGGCTATCCTCTTCTCGATGCTCTGGTAGAACCTTTCGAGGTCGCGGAGCTCCGTGTCGAGGCCGTGCGCCCGCATCTCCCCGACCACGCCCGTGATGGCGACGGATACGGGATTGCTCCTGCTGAACGTGTCGGTGCAGAACATCGCGTCGAATATGCGCCGCGTGATCATGTGCTGGGCCAGCATCTCGATGCCGTCCCCGTCGGTCAGCCCGTCGTGTATGATCTCGCGCAGGCCCGACATAAAGCCGTCAAACTTTGTCCTTGCCGTCTTCTTGTTGGCCAGCACGCCTGCGATGCGCTCCTGTATCCGGGGCGCTATCTGCGCAACGTCCCTGGCCCAGTGCTCAAAGTACTGGCGGTCGCCCACCTCATCAACAATCTTTGCAAATATGGCGTCATTGGGGATGTCCAGACTTGCCAGCGGTATTGCAACCGGCTTGTCCACCTCTCTACGGTTGCCGTCCCCGTCGATGCCGATCCAGCTGATCCTGCCCGGGAGCCTCTTGCGGATGTCAGCCGTGTTGACGTCTATGTCCATCCGCTCGTCGTGCGACCTCAGCGCGCGTAGCACGCTCCATATGGTATTGAACGCCTCCTTGTTGTCCAGCACCTCGGCGGGATCGTCGTCCTCGGGTATGGCAATCGGCACTATCACGTACCCGTAGTCCTTGTTGTCGGCCTTTCTCATGACCCTGCCGACTGCCTGGATGATGTCGACTTCCGAGGACCGGGGATTCGTAAAGCAGATGGAGTCCAGGGCGGGGACATCCACCCCCTCCGAGAGGCACCTGGCGTTCGTGAGTATACGACACTCGTCCGGGTTCGAGGAGCTGTCGCGGAGCCACTGCAGCGCGCCCGCCCGGACCGACGCGTTCTGCGACCCGTCCACATGCTTTGCATCACAGTGAAACGGGTTCTTTGTGTCAAGATCAAGCTTTTCAAAGGTGGCTGCAAAGTTCCTAGAATCGCGTATCCTGTTTGTGTATACGATGGCAGTCTGGACGTTGGGCGCGTCATCCCCGCCTGGTTTCTGAAACGCCTTGTAGATGCCGACCATTCTGGCAGTGTCGGTAAGGTTGATGTCTCCGGCGTCGCCTGTTGATTTTATCATCTTGTGCATGACGCTTGCAGCATACTTTTCACTTACGCCTAATACAAGCACGCGATAGTCCGACAGTAGTTTTTTGTCGATGGCCTCTGAGAAGCCAAGGCGATACAGCTCTTTTCCAAACCTGTCGTGGTCGTCCATAGAGTATACCGTATAGTCGTTTGCACGGGCCCTTGCAACTGCGGCAGACCTGTACACCCGCGGGGTGGCAGTCATGTAGATGCGCTTTTTTGCCCGGATGTCATCGTGGACCAGCATGAATGCGGACCTGTCATCCTCGTCTGCGCCCCCCGCCTCTGCGCCGGTGGTTCTGTGGGCCTCGTCACATATCACGAGATCAAATGTCCGGTTTGCCTTTTGCTGCGCGCTTGCAACTGCGCCCATGCTCTGGTATGTTGAGAATACGACTGTCATGCCATCCTTCTTTTTTTGCTTGTCAAGAAGTGACTTTGCTATCTTGCCCGCGTCCGTAGTGACGCCGATTTCCATCTCCAGTATAGGGATGTCAGTCATCTCGCTGCTGTGGCTTACCTTTGGATCAGAGCACACGCCGACATAGGCATGCTCTATCTTGCGCTGCTCAGACCACGCCCTGATGCTCTGCTGCATGAGTGATATTGACGGAACCGCATACAGGACCAGCCCACCTTTGCCGCACATCTTTTCTGCTATCCTCAGCGCAGTCAGGGTCTTGCCCGTGCCGCACGCCATTATCATCTGTCCACGGTCGGCATTCCGGAGGCCAGCCACGACCTTTTGTAACGCCTCTTTTTGGTGATCCATGAGCTCAAACGGCTTTCTCTGCTTGACGCGCGTCAGACCCGCTGCAAGGTCAGGCCACTCCACGTTGCTACCTGCAAGGGATTCAAAGTCAAGCACCTTGCAGTTGTGTCCCTTTAGGGCGTCTTCGGCCTGCTTGCCGTACCCCTGCGCCGTATACACCAGCATCATAGAACCAAACTCGCTTCTCGATGCAAACTCCAAAAAGCTGTCAATGTCAGACTTGGTAAGCGTCTTTTTTGCGTAGAACTTGCACTGTATGGCGCACAGCGTGCCGTCGTGCTCTTCTGCCACCAGGTCGGCGCCAACGTCCCTGCCGTCCCTGCCCGGATACTCGTCCCACAGCCACACGGTGCGAAACCTCTTGCGGTACAGGTCGTGCGCCTGCAAAAACGACTTTGTCAGTTTCTCAAACAGCCTGCCCCTCGTGGTGCCGTTGTCGCCTGCCACCGAGCGTAATCCCTCCAACACCTGGGAAAATTTAGAACTGCTCATACTTGATCATGTCCATTCAGGCAAGACGGCCTCATATGCGTGACCTAAAAGATTACTATAAACAGCTTTCCACCGCAGAGACCCGCCCGGATTGGGCAGCAACTGGAATGAAATCCGAGCGTCCAAGTGTTTGCAAGTCGCAACGGTCGATTCCAATGCAGTCGCTCAGCCCCCGGCGCCTGCGCCAGTTGGTAGGTGGCAAACTTGACGCCTAATTTTGGGAGAGGATTGAACGGTTACGATTACAGATTGGTCTTGGATCATTCTACGAATACTTGGTCGCGTGCATCCGTCAGTCCGATTGAACTTGTTGTTTGCGTGCCTCTGAGCCGATTTGAAGGGTTCTGATGTCCCGCACACTGTATGGGGAATCACGACAAAAACCATTCTATCTTACGAACCTCTGCAGGTTTGACGTTTGCTGGAAAAATGATCCATTTAAGAATGGGCTCGATCGTATAAGGCGCATGGGTACGGAGAAAAAGTTTCGAGATCCAATACATAAATTCATACACGTCAGTTCCGAGGAATTAAAGATCATAGACACCCCTGTCTTTCAAAGGACGCGCAACATCAAGCAGCTGAGCCTGGGATACTATGCATACCATGGAGCAGAACATTCGCGCTTTGGCCACATGCTGGGCGCCATGCACGTTGCCGGTCTGGCATATGACGCCATTCAGAAGAACACTGCAAAACTGGGAGAGGATCTTGCTTATGAAGATATAGACAGAAAAACACTGAGGGCCGCGGCACTTTTGCACGACGTTGGCCATGCCCCGTTTTCCCATTCCTTGGAAAGCCTTTTGGACGCTAGCCATGAAGCGTATTCAAAAGCCCTTGTAAAGACATGCTATGAGGACATTTTGCGAAAATCGGACATAGACACGCAAACAGTCAACGAGCTGATTGACGGGTATTACACAAATAAACCGCACCTCAGCAAACTCGTCAGCGGCCAACTGGACGTGGATAGGCTCGACTATCTGCTGCGGGACTCGTATTATGCGGGCGTCTCGTACGGGCGGTATGATCTGGAACGAATTATAGATCAGCTGGCAATTGTGGACGGCAAGTTTGTGGTATTGGAGGGCGGGTACGAGGCGGTGGAACAATTGGTTTTTTCCAGGTACCAAATGTACCAACAGGTTTACTTCCACAAGACAAAGAGATCCTTTGAGCTTATGCTGTGGAAGTGCAGCGAGATTATGAAAGAAGACGGACTGCTGCACTATCCCAGCATAAAGGAGCTGGAGGAAGGAGAGGACGGAATTCAGGAATATATAAAACGCGACGACAGGTGGTTTTTGAACCAAATCTTTAATGCAAAAAATCCCAAGGTGGTGCGCATTGCAGACATGATTAAGGCCAGAAAACCGTACCTGGAAACGTACTCTCCACTTTCTAACAGAAAAAAGAGCGCCCGAATAAAAGCCGAGCCCAACAATTCCGTGGATGCGCTGGAGGTCGTTCAGAGTGCGCTGCACAAGGCCCTGCCTAGCTTGGGTATCGAACGGCACGAATTTTTAACAGACGACTTGTCTAGATCGCCGTACAACCTCATGCCTGATTACAACATCTCAGACGGGGACGACGGCGAGGGCGGCAGCATCTTGGTGTACTATAAAAACAACCGGCTTGCGGAGCCAATAGAAAAAAGATCCCACATGGTCTTTACCCTGGCAAAAAACCAACCGTTTATGATACGCGGCTTTGTGACGCCTGAAAAATATGACACTGTAAGAAAGCATTTGGAAACGCTCAGCTATGTCTTGCCGAAACGAGGCAGTCCCAGCTAGAATGTCAAAAAAAAAAGCCTCGGTCATGGCGCGGACACTGCCAGATCATGCATGCCTGATTGTTGTAAATGGCGCACACCTGTGAAAGGTTGACGCGCTTCGTGCCAATTGAAACCAGGCTCACAAGCGGCACGCGGGGCGCGGATATGCACAAAGAAACGGTGCACGGGCTGGCATCTCCCGCCTAATGCCTGTCGGGATCTGGCCTTGGGCTTGGAGAGGTGCCGGCCCGTGCGTCTCTGCCGTCAGAAGATCGTGCGGTGTCATGCATACCACCTGCCGCGGTGCGGCCCCGGGGACCGGCGGTGCCCGCAGGGAGACGTCAGTGCCTGCTGAGGGGGGCTGGTGCTAGAAAAGGAAATATAGCAATGCCGTCTAGATACCGTACTATGGGGCGTTGCCGTATCTTGCTGCGGGGGGCTAGCTGGCCGTGATGATGGCATCCAACACATCAATAGTGCTGAGGCTGATTCAAAAGGCCGCGGCAAACCAAAAGACAGCCGCAAGGGGCATGCCCGGCAAGAAGGCGCTGCAGAAGAGTGTATATCTCTTTAACCTAGAGCACGGATACTTTAACTTCAAGTGGGCCGACTATGGGCCGTTCAGCGCCGAGGTGCAGCAGATCGCGCATGACCTAGCATACTGCGGCAAGATCAACATACGGGAAATACCAACCAAAAAAGAGGGCGCCGTTATCCAAAGCATGCAGTATGTGAAAGACTTTGGCACGCTTGAGAACTTTCCATCGGACATGGACGCGACGCTTGAGCGCATTGTGGGCTTTATAGAGGGAAGAAAGCCCAGAGAACTCGAACTGCTTGCATCCGTCCACTATCTGGCGCAAAGGCAGCTGCAGCAGGCGGGCACATACGATACTGAATCCGTACACCAACTGCTCTCAAAACTAAAACCGAGTGCCGGGTTTACCTTGGGCGATGTCGGCGAGGCCCTGCAGGCGTTGAAGGCGGGCGGATTCTCACTCGACTTGGAATGACTGCAGGCAGGCGGCCAAAGTCAAGTTCTAATTCAAGCGCAGGCATGCCGTTGTCATGCGCGGGGCCAAACGACCCGGGATGTTTTGCGCGGCCATGCTGCCTGCAGGACGCAACCCGGTCGGTGCCACGACCCAGATTCCAGGTACGGAATCTGCTCGATTTTAGCGGGCTCGGGCAGAGTTGTGACACCAACCAGTGCAACCAAATAATTAACAGGGTGCCGGTTTGTACATGTATGTCGGTTGCAAAAACCCCGGCATGCATACTGGCCGGGCGCGGCCTGGCAAATACGGCATGGAAAACGTACTCTCCCGACATGTACCATACGGATCCCCCGTCCGAATTCGGACATATCGACTAGATTGTATGGAAAACACTGTATATGTCTGGATATGTATAACAAAAAAATGAAAATATGCAACCAATGCAATGCCGAAAAACCTCCGCACATGTTTTCCCGAGAAATGAGCTGCGGGGATGTGACACGTCCGGTTTGCAAGGCATGTGTAAAACAACAATATAACAAAGCATACTATGCAAAACACAAAGAGGCACTAAACGAACAGAACCGAAAGCGCTGGCGCGAGAATAAAGAGAGGTACGCCGAAGGGCACGCGCAGTGGTGGGAAGAACACGGGGAAGAACAGAGAGAAAAGGTCAGGGAACGCGGTAAGATTAGACGACAGCAGGAAAAAACCGACTTGTTTGGGCTGTTTGGGTACGACGCATGTAAACAGTGTGGGTTCGCAGACATGGACTCGCTACAGTTCCATCACATTCACAACGACGGACATAAGGATAAGAAATTACATAGGGGGCATCACATCTCATACTATCTGAAGAACCCACAACAGGCAAAAGACAAACTTCAGATTCTTTGCGCCAACTGCAACAACAAAAAAGACAGGCAATTAAGACGGACGGGTGGTGAGCAGTAGTGCAGTCAGATGACAAAGCGCGAGATAAAAAGAACAAATATGCGGCTACGTGGTATGCAAAAAACAAAGAACGCGTTAGCGAGAAAAACCGTAACCGATATCATGACGATCCTGAATACCATCAACGCAAGTTGCAGACGAACAGGCGCTGGCTCGACAGACACAGGGACGAAAAAAATGCACGGGAGAGAGAGCGCCGACGACTCCGAGATGGCGACCCAGACAAGCGCTCTGCATACTTGGCAAAAAGAAAAACGGAGTACGAAAGACGCAAGGACATCATAAGCCAGAGGCGCCGCGAACGTTACAATGAGGACCCCGAAAAGAGCAGAAAACAGAGTCGGATGCAATATCAGAAAAACCGCAAGAAGATACTAGAGAAGGATAAAAAACGCCGGAACACGGATCCGACATACCGTGAAAAAGTAAGGATAAAGAACAAAAAGTCTGGAAAAAAGAGCCGCGACACGGCACGGCAAGAGATATTCGAGATCTTGGGCGGCTCGTGTTCCGTGTGTGGACATTCAGATATGAATTCATTTGACGTAGACCACATTCATAATGATGGAGCTGCGGACAGAAAACGTCTTGGTGGACGTGTCTGGAATTACTACGTGAATCATCCGGACGAGGCAAGACGTAAGGTGCAAATTTTGTGCTCAAACTGCAATGCCAAAAAGGAGATGGTGCTGCGCCGCCTGCCTGCTGCAGTCTACAAATGGTTTGCGTGTCCGACGAACGGCGCCGGTAACATTCCGTATGTGGTTTACGCGCGCATGCATGCCAACAACCTAAAGACGATGTCGGTTGCAGAATCCACCAAAGTCGTAGACATTCTGAAACACACACTAGGCCTATCTTGAGTTAGAACCTTGTACGTCCTGTCGACAATCATGAATTGGGCGGCAGATTGATTGCAATCAGTTAATCTTGTCGAGTTCCGACTTGGCTGGCTTCTGACCTTTGTGCAGGGCTCAGACTCTGTCGGCATCTGTGTGATGAGGCGATCCGACTCGATATCATTCGATGGGGCCCCGGCAGACATCGCGGGGCGAATTAGGAAACATGGTTTCTGCGCCGGAACCTTATTTGGAGGGGGTGTCAAGGTAGAAGTGCGATCCCGTGACTGGCACCGCCGCGCGTCGCGGCTCCATCATGCAAAGTGAACGGAATGGCGGGTTTTCCCTACATGTACACTTTAGATCCCCCTCCCCGCGCCTTTTTTCATGTATCCCACTTTACAGCAATCAGTGTGTCACCCAAACTTGACAGGTATGCCGCGACGCTCAAATTCCGCAGTCACAGAATCATAAACCGAGCGCGCTGCAGACTCGGCCCCGACCGCATCCTCGCGGGTGGGCTCGGGCCAGTCACCCGGATATCTGGCGTTAACTGTCCAAGCGGTCAGCTCGTACAGATCCTTGTGTTCGTTTTTTACGGCCCAGCCTTCCGGAAGCATGTCAAGCAGAGTATCCAGATCATGGGTACGTGGAAAGCGAATTTCTTCCAGGACAAGCGCGGCTTTTATGGCCTTTTCTGCAGTCTGTTGGCACAGCCAGCAAGCATGCGCGGGTGCGCTCGGTTCGGAATTTATCAAGCGAAGCGCCAATGCAACGTCACTGTTGGAATATCGCAGCCAGCGCAGCGCTACATTTTCTACCTTGGAATTATCCTTTTTCATAGACAATCTTTCCTTCTCGAAGAGCCTCGTAGGCTATGGTCCCCACCACGTCCCCCTCCCGTTCGATCTCGCCGGGGGTGACCGCTATGATGTCTTTGCTGACTGGCACGTCCCTCAGCGAACGCAATATTTCTACCGTAGTCCGGTGTTTGTTTGGAATGTGGTTCAGCACGACCATCAGATCCACGTCACTTGACTCGTTTGTATCGCCGCGCGCCTGGGAGCCGAAGAGTATGACGCAGTTTGGCTGAAATCGCTTGACTATGCGGTCAACCATGACGGATATGAGTTCAGCGGTAGCCATGCGTTATCATCCCTTCGTATTTCGGCGCCGACGTTGACGCGGCCCGCCCTGCCAGTCCTGAGAACTCCGGCCAGATCAGGGAGGAACCATTGCAGCCCCGGGCCTCTTGGGCATGTCCCTTTTGATCACGCGTGTGGCAAAGTCGACGGGCCGATTCCTTGGCGCCCCACGCATCAGAATCAAGTTTGGCCACCGTGTCTGCCGCCGCGGATACTTCTTCCTGCACAAGCGCGCGTATCATGCGGTGTGTAGATGTCCATACCGTAAATCTCTTGTCCCTTTTTGAAGACAACCTGTTCACTCTCTAGCGGGATCCCGCGACGGCGTAAAAAAGTCATTCCCGTTGTATTCGTCGGCGCACGACTCAAAGAGGCGCGTGTATGCGCCCTCCTCACAGACAGACTCGAATGACCTGAGCATCTCATCCTTGATGTCGCCGTTGCGCTCAAGAACGCCGCCGAAAATCTCGCGCTCCGGAAGCCTGTCTGACTTTACGCAGTTGCATCTCTGGCATGCCAGTACGCAGTTGTACGGAACGGTGGAAAACACGTAGTTGTACGGTATGACGTGGTCTATGTGCTGGCAGCGGCCGCTGTCAAGCCGCTTCTGGCAGTAAAAACACCGGGATCCGTGCTTTGCCTGTATGAAATCCCGCATCTTGCGCGACAGCTGGATGCGCCCCGCAATCTCGCAGTCCACCTTATTTGCTATGCTAGGAGTCGAGCGGTCCACCCTTTCCAAATATTTTGTCAGAACGTTGTTGATACCCTTTCTCAGTATGGTCCTGTGCCTGCGCATGAACTGAACTATCTCCTCATCAAATGATATTGCGTTTGGCGCCGTCCTTTCATAGAATTTCGGCATGTCCGTGAGCAGGTACCGCAGCGGCTGTGGCTTTATGCTTTTGGCGATCACTTTTTTTCTAAAGTCCGCCATCTCGTCTCCTGCAAGCTCCTGTACGGTCGGGGGTTTTTTGCGACCTCTGTGGCACTTTTCTATCATTCTCACAATGTTGGCATCCTTCGGAGACTGGGACTGCCTCATCTTAAAGCTATACTTCATGTCCCAGTAATACTTTGCAAATCTTGCCGCAACAAAGTTCAGATCCACAATAAGCCTACCGTCTTTGCGCTCAAGCCATTCCCTGCCGACTAGTCCGTCACTCCTTTTGGGATCATCAAGGTCTCCTATGTCTAGGAGGGAGCGCAAGAGTATGGGCTTGTACGTGCTTGACATTTTTACTCGTTTGGTGAAGAACTCCTCAAACATCTCAAGATAGCCAGTTGTCATTTTCATACTATTGCGTGGTAGATAATAAAGCGTTTTGACTAGTCAGTAACCATATGTGGCAGGCAAGGCACGACAAGTTCGGAAATCAGATGACACGGGCCGTGATCGGCGCAGGGCCAAAATGCAAACAAACAGATTAGGGATCCTTCACGATCCTGCCCCTGTACCTGATCAACTGCTTGTCGCCCACTGTCTTTTCGTCGGGCACATAGCACCCGGCAATATATCCGCCCCGGAGCAGGTCGGCCAGTACGGCCGCGTCCACCCTGTCGGTCTTCTTTTTTGATTCCGCAATCCGCTTGGTCGCAAGCGGGTTTGAGAGCATGACGTCCAGTCCCAGCTTGTCCGTGAGGAACCTGTACATGCCGTACCACACGGAGGACGACTCCATCACGAATCTTGAGTCTGCCGGAAGCTTGGAGAACGCCCTTGCAACGGCCGCCCGGTTGCACTCCACCCTCTTGTTCTGGAGGATCCTCCCGCCCGGATCCATCAGCGCCACCTGCATGAACTCCTTGTGCAGGTCAATCCCGACGAAGAGTTCCGGACTGCCGCCGGAGGCCTCCGTACAGACTGTCCCGACTGTCCGTGCCTTCTTCGCCCTGCCCGCACCGGCATCTTTCATATGTCCACTTTTTTCGATCCCTAATCTGTTTGTTTGCATTTTGGCCCTGCGCCGATCACGGCCCGTGTCATCTGATTTCCGAACTTGTCGTGCCTTGCCTGCCACATATGGTTACTGGACTAAAGCCAATCCTTATGAGCATGGGCATGACAGATGCATTCAGCAGCGAACTTGCCAACCTGAGAGGAATTGGGTTCTGTCAAGTTAACGAGTCCTAGATAGGGCGGCAAAACGGATCTTCTCCGAA
>JAPPIP010000114.1 GCA_028820595.1 Nitrososphaerota archaeon
CTCTTCCCGCCGCTTCTTCTCGTACGCCTTGCAGTCCCGGCACTCCTTGATCTGCAGCCGGCGCTGCTCCTCCCGGTATGCCTTGACGTGGTACGCGTATTTCCATGTCCGTCTTTTCTTCTCCTTCTTCCTGCCGCGTCTGCCCCTGCACGTGCAGGCCTTGCATCCTTCGCAGGTCTCCTTCCTTCTTCCAGATGTCATTATATGAGCTGAAAATACCGTGATCAATAAGCTTTAGTGGACACATACATAATGATCTTTAAGCTTTTCGCGATCTCGACGGTGAAAGGGTGGACAGCGCCCACGGACTGGCAATGCCTGCAGGTTCCTCGTCGGCGGACTGCCCATCCGGCCCGCCCTACAGTTAAAAGCCGACTGTTCATACGCAGTACATGAAGATTTACACCAGGACCGGCGATGACGGCAACACGGGGCTGCAGGGGGGACTGCGCATATCAAAGTCCCACGTCAGGATCACCGCGTACGGCGCCGTCGACGAGGCGAACGCGGTGCTTGGCATCGTCCTGTCCGGAGAGCGGTGCCCTGATGACGTCCGTGCAGTCCTAGGCCGCATACAGGACGACCTGTTCGTACTTGGCGCGGACCTCTCGAATCCCAATCTGGGCGACCTCGGGATCCGCGTGACTCCGGACATGGCCGAGTCGCTTGAAGAAACAATAGACAAGTTCGAGTCGGAGCTGCCTCCACTTACGAGCTTCGTTCTGCCCGGTGGGGGGACCGCCGCCGCCTCGCACCTCCATCACGCACGCGCCGTTGTGAGAAGGGCCGAGTCCCTTGCGGTGGAACTGAGCGAGTCCGAAGAGATAAACCTCCACTGCTCCATCTATCTCAACAGGCTCTCTGATCTGCTCTTTGTGCTTGCACGCGTCGCGGACAGGAGGGCGGGCCGTCCCGAGACGCCCTGGGTTCCGCCGCCGCGCGGCGACACTCCCGGACCGGGTGCATCGGGGGCCCCTCGGGAGGGGAGCGCAAACGGCAAACTTTAATTTCCAAGTCCGGGCCGTCCAACTGAGTGCCGGGGTAGCTCAGCCCGGGAGAGCACTCGGCTGAAGACCGAGCTGTCGCGCGTTCAAATCTCGCCCCCGGCACCTCCATCCTTTTGTGCTGTTGTGTACGCGCACGATACGCGCGCATGTCGGCGTGATGGCGGCCGTCGGGCTGCGGCATGCGGGATCCCGCCCTGCAGCCGGCAAGCACCGCCTGCATCTTGGCACGCCGTTTGGCTAGGTTGCACCGCCCGCGCGCACGGCAGATGACGCTAAATTTAATACCCTGCTAAATTCCCGTTTTTCGACTTTCATGTCCAAAAAAGATGCCACCGCAGGCAGTAAACCGTCGGCAGCCGCGTCTGCTGTCACGTCATCTGATTCCAAGCCCACTGTCAAGCCCAAAAAGAGGGCGGCCGCTACGGCAAAAAAGCGCCCCGATCCGTCACGGACACCTGCAAAGGCACCGACGAGCGCCGCCAAATCCAGAAAGGCAAAGGCCGCAGGAGCGGCAAAGGCCGCCACCAAGGCGGGATCCAAATCCTCCTCTGGGGCTGCGGCGTCCAGAAAGAAATCCGGCACCGCTACCAGAAAGGCTGCAAAGACCGGCAGGGCCGCCGCAAAGGGGAAGACAAAGTCCGGAGGCCGCTCCACCTCTGCATCTGACACGGACATGGCAGATATCGGGATAGTGATTGTGGATGACACCATAGAAGTCGATCAGGAAAAGATCAACGAGGAGCGCAGGGCCTACCTTGAAGAGGCCCGCTCCCAGGAAGCCTTTGACTGAGGCGCCGGCAGCAGAGTCTGTCTGTATGTGTGTACGTGAGCGCAAGGCAGCAGGCCCCTGCAGTGCGTGCGCCTTTTCACACTGCCTGACTTGTGATACGCGCCCTGCCAGCGCTGCACAATTCGCCGACCTCCCGGGCAGAACGCCTTGCCGCATGCCCGCTAAGCGCGGGCCCTGAGGATGCACAATGCGCCCGCGCGGCATCAAGGCGCGTAATGCACCGCGCCTGTCAGTACTATCCGCAGGCTTGGAGGCGCTGCCTGCGCCCTGCTGTCGGTATATGGCACGCCAGTCGATGCCACGGCCTGGAAGAAGCACGGCGGCACACCCTGTCCGGCTTGCGGGGCAGTAGAGCGACTTGTGCCTGCGGCAAGACCGCACCCTTTCGGTGGACTGCATGGGGGAACTGCAAACACTGCATCTTGCCAAATGTTTATCCGTGCCGTCCCCGTATCATACACATGCGTGCACTGTGCCTGATTACAGTCAGGGCCGGCCAGATCGAGCACGTGATGGCGATACTCAGAAAAAAGCGCAAGATCATAAAGCAGATGATGGTCGTAACTGGCAGGGCCGACATCAGCGTCCTGCTTCAGGGCAACATACACCAGATAAACGGGATGGTGGTGAACTTTAAGAAAATCAAGGACATCTCGTCGACGGAAACCCTGCTTGAGGTGGAGGTGAACATGGGATGGTAAGGGCGATCATACTTGTCAAATCCCCCAAAAAACTCATCGCGGCTAGGCTCAGGAAGATCAAGTCCGTGTCTGACTCTTTCCCCACAAGCGGGCAGTTTGATGCCGTGGCCATGATCGAGGTGGACGAGCTGGCGAACCTCAAGGACGTGGCATACCAGATACAGACGATTGGCGGGGTGGAGCGCACCGAGACGATGGTCGAGGTGCAATGAAAATGGATTTAAGGCGCCGCTCCGCACCCTATCCGTGAACATAAAGCACGTGGGCAACGTCATACTCGCGGTAAAGGATCTTGACAAGTCGCTAGAGTTCTACCACGAGACCATAGGGCTGCCCATAAAGAACCAGAGGAGGGCGTGGGTCGATCTGGGTGCTTCCGGGGCACTCCTGAGCCTCCATCCGGCGTCGCTTACGGCCGCACACATCGGCAGCTCCATAGAGAACGGCATCACGATAGGCTTTATCGTGGGGGACGTAAAGTCGGCAGTCGAGGAGCTGAGGGCGCAGGGAGTTACCATACACCGTGATATCGTGGAAAAGGACGCCGGCAAGAACGCGGTGATCCGGGATCCGGACGACTATCTGATATCCCTGTTTGAGCCCAACTTTGAAGACAAGGCCGAGCAGACGGGCGGATATCAGGGATTCACTCCTGCATGAGCGACCGCGGCCTTTGCTGAACGGCCGCGGCATGCTGCGCGGTAGACGGGCTGCCTGCAGGCGACATCGTATGAATGGGCGAGCCCTGCAGTAGTGGGAAGCGGTTGCGATTCACTGTTGTTACCGTTATTGTTGTTACTACTGCTGCTGCTGCTGCTGCTGGGGCAGTCCGTGTCCGCTACCTGCCTCGTGTTTTTCAAGGCGCCTTTTGAGGTCGGCGTTCTCTTTTAGAAGACCGTCGCGCTCGGCCTCTAGCGCGGCGATTGCCCGATGCCCGTCATACAGCGGGTGTCCGGGCGGTATTGGCAGCACTCCTGTGGAAAGCAGGCCTGACGCCTTTGCGACAAACATTCTCTTGAGCCCTTCTACTGCCTCCCTGGCCTGCAGGTGGGATGCCGTTCCAGCACCGGGCGGCCTGTTCCTTTCTGCCACTGCCCCAATACTTGAATCCGGCCCCGGCATCCTGATGGGCCTGCCTAGAGGTTCTGGCGGTGTCCTGCCCGGAGGCTGGACGGCGGGTGGATGCAGCGCGTGCACGCCAAGCCAGTATGGGTCGTATGCGCGCCTGAACATGTCCGCTTCATACATGCCCTTCCTCCGCATGCCGCATATTTTTGTCTTAGGCTGGACGGCTGGCCGGGCCCGTTCGCAGTGGTGTGACTGCGATCTGTATAAAATGTGCATTTGTGATGTAAATTTCCTTGCCACAGGCATGGATTTGTTATTTTTTTGTGATCTCGGCTCAAGATCGCTTGATCATCGATCTTTATAATTTTATTACTTGTACCACGTTTGCAGATGGAGTCCAACATGACCTGCCGCAAGTGCAGAATGTCCATAGACGCGTCCGAGCTTCACAAGATCGTCATATACGTGGTCCGCGAGAGGTTCACAGAGCACCACTATGAGCATGTTGAGTGTCCCGACAGGTTCACCGTCTAGGCCGCACGCCGGCAGCGGCGTGCGCGCGGCAGTCACTCCTGCGGGTGACCCTGTCTGTCGGATCGCGCGTCGATAGGGCTTACCTCGTATACCGAATAGATCCCGCCCGACTTGCGCGAGCGGTACGACCACTCGTCCTTGTCCCACTTCATCAGGCTGCACATATCCTTTGTCTCCGGATGCAGCCTGTCGTAAACGTCGGATCCTATCAATACGTGGTTGGCGGCCGCCTTGTTCTGGATCTTGGCCGCAATGTTCATCACCGGCCCTATCAGGTCCACGTGGGACGTCTTGGCGTCCGAGCCGTACCTGACCACTATGCTCTGGCCGCTATCGATCCCGATCTTTGCCTTTAGCTCGGGATAGTCGTACTGATCCAGTATGGGGTTTATGCCGTCGCGTATGACCGATATCATGGATCTTGCGCAGTTGACTGCATTGTCGGCCGTCAACAGCTGGTTTGCCTCTGCCACAAAGTATCCTATCACTGCGTCTCCCACGAACTTTAGCACGTATCCGTTGTACTGCTTTATCACGTATGCCATCTCCTGCGCAAACGAGCTCATTATTATGGCGACCTTTTCGGGGGAGATCTCGAGCGCCATCTGGGTGGATCCCACCAGGTCCACGTACATCACTGCCATCTCGATGTGCTTGAGGACGTTCTTGCGCAGGTATCGGTCCGATTCGTCCTCGATACTTTCATACTCGTAGCCCTCCTTGAGGGATTTCCAGACGCGTATCTGCGTATCTCGTATCATGGTCTCAAAGTCAAGCGTCCTTCCTGCGGCCTTGCCCATGAGCATGTCGACTACCGACGCGGTGCTGCCGCCACTACTGCCCTCGCGCGCCTCTGGCGCGCCCTTGCCGGTGTGGTCTGCATCGCCCGCGGCTCCGGTCGCGTCGTCGTTGCCACCACCGCCGCCGCCGCTGCTGCTGAGAACGCTTGACGTGATGAGCTCCCTTGTTGATTCCTTCTCCGCCGCCGCCGCAGGTTCTGCATCTGACTGCTCTGTCAATTCTCACTCCAGCGGAAAGTCCACCATGCAGTGCATGCACTTGCCGCGCATGTCCGAATACCTGCGGTTGTAGTACTCTGTGATTGCGCCGCTGCAGTGCTCGCACCTGGTGCCGGTTTCTTTCACAGGTATCCGTTTACATCAGTGTTATTTAGATTTATTCTGATCATTTTGTACGCGCGCGTGACTGCATGAGTGTGCATGCGGGCGGGCCGCCGCCGTCGAGGGCGCGTGTTTTGTACCGTGCGCGGCCTGGCCATGGCCGCGGCGCTATCCTCGAAGCCAGACGCGAGGCTGACCCCGTTCCTAATTGTGCCGGCGCTTCCGTGGGGGAGGAGTGGGGGAGGGGGAGGGAGGAAAAAGGAGGGGAGGGGAGGGAGTGGAAGCTTGCGGCTACAAACCCACTGGAAAAATGTAGTGCGCCTGACGCGATTGGCAGCTGGGCGGATAAAATAATCTGAATTTGTGATGCGTTGGCGCCGCACGCGACGCGCGCTGCGGTACCGTGCCTGTTTGCGCTACTGCATACACTTCTTGATCTTTCTTTGCCGGGGTGCGGTGGCGCGGGTGTAGATGACTGGCACCTCATAATTCGGCAAACTCATCACAGAGTCAGAGCAGTGTCTTGTCGCAGTTAATCATCGGCGGCCCTTGTACTGTGGGCGCTGTTGCGTTATTATTTGTGCTTGCGCGAGGGAGGCACGCGCCCGCCGTCAGGTGACTATGTCCCCGAGCCTGTCGTCGTTTATGGCGCGCCTGATCTCCATGGCAATCCTTCTCCCGACGCCGAACGTCTGGCCGTACTGGTACTTTGTATAGGGACTGGTGGTGGCCACTATGGGGTTGCCGGGGACGCGCAGCGACACGTCGTACACTACCATCTCCAAGTCCTTCGTTATCACGCTCTGAAGCGAGAACGGCCCTATCACTCCGGGGCTGTACTCCTTTCTGACCGCCTCCACGAACATGTCGCCCATGGCGAGCACCTTTTCTAGCAGCGACTCGCGTATGCTTGCGGGCGTGTGTCCGACCTCTATGTTCTGAAGGCTTCCGGCCATCCCCATGTCGATCTGCTGCTCGGCGGGCAGGGCGTTATAGTCGTGTATGTCGGTCTGGAGCCTCCTCTCTATCCCTATAAAGTCGACCTGGTCTGATATCGGGGTGTGGAAGTAGTTAAAGTTCATGTACGTGCCGATCGCCAGCTCCTCTATGCTTGCCTCTGCCAGTCCCGCTTCTGATACGGTGCCGTCTGAGACCTTGGCTCTGGATTTTTCCTCATAGTCTGCGTATGATGAGACCGTAAAGAACGCGCGCTCTAGCGGCCTGTCCTTTTCCTGCACCTTTACGATGCACGGCCCTGCTATGTCGACGGGATCCTGCACGACCCTCGGGTATCTGATCCCTGCCTTTTCGAGCAGGTAGTACTGCCCCCTTGCGGCATTCCTCTCCTCCGCTGCAAAGAGGGACCTGTTCCCAAATATCGGCACCCGCAAGTCGTCCTCTATGGCACCGTATCCGAGATATGCAGTAAGCGACCTGTGCGGTATGATTACGGTGTTTTCCTCCAGCATCTTCTGCTGGTGCTCCCCTGAGAGCATATCGCCGAACTTGTCTACCACCACGACCTCGTCGGCGATCCTCCCGAACCTCTTGTATGGCGCCTCCCTGCCCCTCTGGCAGTATACAGTGGTCTTGAACCCCTCGTCCTTTGCGCCGTCCATTATTTCCAGCGCCGAGTGGCTCCCAAGCACGCATATCCTGATGTCGCCGGCGTCGTACGAGTCTGCCACGCTGGACATCTCTGACGCGCCTATCATGCCATGGGTGCCGCCACGCCGTATATTATTATTTTAGCTGCGGGCGCACGGGCCCGGGCCGGCGTGTTCCGCGACCCGGGCGCGCGGAGGGGCGTCTAGGCGTGCCGCGGCGATGGCGGCAGTGGCGGAGGCAGCAGAAGGCGTCGCCGCTGCAGCCTACGCGGACTGCCCCCACGCGTTCTGGGCAGTCGGGCCACCAGTTACGGCCGGGCCCGGGCGCCAGAACGGCCACCGGCCGCCATGCCGGGACTCCGCGTTGTGCCATGTGGGGCGCATAACGCTTTTGAGCGCTGTCTGCGGTGGCAGTGTATGCTGTATCACTTTGAGCTGCAGATGGCGGGAATCATACTGCTTAGTGCCATGCTTGCATGCGGCGTGTTTCTGTATATACGGAGGCGCCGTGAAAGGCTCTTGCAGGAGTCAGAAGAGTCGAGATCCTTGTACGGCGGCGGCGACAATCCTGCTGCCGCCGCGGGCGATGCCCGCAGTGACGGCACGGAACCCAAAGATCGCGCCGCCGCCGCCGACGACGACCTCGGCGACGGCAGGCCATAAGACCGCGCCTGCCCCGCCTGCCCTGCGGCGGCAAAAACGGCGGCCGGATTCTGCCTGCCGGACCGCCCGGCGCTTGGGGCTCCAGCTCGCGACTTAATAGCGCCCGTATTCAACCACTGCCATGCGCGGGCTTGTGATGGGGCGTTTTCAGCCGTTTCATCTGGGGCACCTTGCGCTGGCAAGGCAGGTCCTGTCCGAGTGCGACGGGCTGGTCGTGGCGGTTACAAGCGCCCAGTTCAACTATATGGAAAAGGATCCGTTTACCGCAGGCGAGCGGATTGAGATGGTCCACGGCTCGCTTGTCGAGTCGGGCGCGGACATGTCAAGGTGCTTTGTGACCGCAATTGAGAACCAGTTTAACATCGCCACCTGGGGGGGATACCTGAGGGCCACCCTGCCGGAGTTCGGGCGCGCGTACAGCGGCAACCCGTATGTCGCAATGCTGCTGTCTGATCTGGGCATCGACGTGGTCACGCCGGACTTTGTTGACCGTCCCAGATATAATGCGAGTGTGATAAGGCACCTGATACGCTCCGGGGGCCGGTGGGAGGATCTGGTGCCGGACGCGGTGCGCAGGCGCCTGGTCGACATGGACGCCAGGCGCCGGCTTGCGGCCATTTTCGACTCTGACACGAGGCCGACCGAGCATTGACGGGACCCGTGCGCGCATGCCCCGTGTGTCCGGAATGCGGTGGAAAAAAGTTTGCCAGGGTTGCGCGCGGCGACGCCACGCGGCATTCGGCCCAAGAGGACGGCAAGCGCCCCGCCGGGCCCGGGATGATGGCCCTCAGGTGCCGCAACTGCGGCAGCGTCTCGGGATTCTGAGCGCGGTGGTTGATTAATATTAACTTCGCCAGTCCGCACCGCATGGCCCAGACGTGGAAGGATGACGAGATAAGCCTGGATCCCATCCGGGACCAGACTGTGGCCGTCATCGGGTATGGCATACAGGGCGACGCGCAGGCAAACAACATGAAGGACTCCGGGCTTGACGTGGTGGTCGGCCTCAGGGAGGGCGGCTCTAGCTGGGCAAAGGCCGAGTCCGACGGGCACGCGGTGCTTCCTGTAAGCGAGGCCGTCAAGAAAGCCGACATCGTACACGTGCTGATCCCGGACATGATGCAGGCCTCCGTGTACCGCTCGGAGATTGGGCCCAGCCTGTCTGCCGGGAACGCGCTCTCGTTCTCGCATGCTGCAGCGATATACTGGAAGTGGATAGATCCCCCCTCCGACGTTGACCTGATTATGGTGGCGCCCAAGGGACCGGGCTCCAAGGTCAGGGAGACGTACCTGGAAGGGTTTGGCACGCCGTCCATAGTTGCAGTCGAGCAGGATCATACCGGGACCGCGTGGGACCGGACGCTTGGAATGGCAAAGGCGATAGGCAGCGCAAGGGCCGGACTGATCAAGACCACCTTCAAGGAGGAGGTGGAGACTGACTGGTTTGGGGAGCAGGCCGACCTGTGCGGCGGGGCCGCATCGATGGTGACAAACGCGTTTGAAACCCTTGTGGAGGCGGGATACCAGCCTGAGATTGCCTACTTTGAGGTGCTACACGAGCTGAAACTGATCGTGGACATGATACAGCGGTACGGGATAAACGGCATGTGGAGGCGCGTAAGCGAGACTGCGAGGTACGGCGGGCTGACCCGCGGGCCGCTCGTAATGGACGACTCCACAAAGGAGCGCATGAAAAAGGTCCTAGACATGATCCAGGACGGCACGTTCAACCGCGAGTGGGTGTCCGAGTACGAGAAGAGCGGCAAGGACGCGTTCGAGTCGCACATGCAGAAATACGACGAGCACCAGATAGAGCAGGTTGGGAAGAAGATGCGCAAGATGATGTGGCCTGATTCTACCGAGTGACGAAAAGGCGCATACGAGCGCCGCCGCGCGCATAACATGAATTTCTCGACGTTCGTGACTTTCTTTTTACGCGCCCGCCTGCCGTTGTCGGACAGATTACCGCGGCGCGCCCGCCGGCGACAGCCGCCTGTCAGAACTCCCGCAGCTTGGCGACGCCGGTGTTGATGTGGCTTATGATGGCCGGCAGCGGCGTTCCGGGACCAAACACGTGGTCCACCCCCGACTTTACGAGGTGCGCATGATCCGCCTCTGGAATCACACCCCCTCCGACAATCAGCACGTCGTCCATGCCCTTTTTCCGCATCTCCTTTACGACCCTTGGAAACAGCGTCCCGTGCGCCCCGTTGAGCAGGCTCATGGCCACTGCGTCCACGTCCTCGTCCTCTGCAATCTGGGCAATCCTCTTCGGGGTTGCAAAGAGTCCCGAATAGATGACCTCCATCCCGGCGTCCCTAAAGGCCCTGCAGAGCACTAGGGCCCCCCGGTCATGCCCGTCGAGGCCCAGCTTTGCCACGAGAACCTTTACGCTTCTAGTAGCGGTCTTCTGCCTGCTCATGCGCTGTACTGCGCGCAATGCCATTTTAAAGTCTACGCTGCCTGGCTTGGAGGCGCCGGCGCAAAAAGGCGTCCGGCGCAAAGCGCGCAGGCGGCAACCGCGATAACGGCAACGGACGCAGCCGTGGCCGCGGCCGAGTTGCGAAAATGGCAACAAAAAGAGGAGGGGCGACTTGCAGGCGCGATTTATCCTGGCGCCGCACGCCCGTCTGCCGCCTCTCACGCCGCCGCCCCGGCCGTTTTGAAATCTACTTAAGGCCGCCCCGGCGTCCGTCGTCATGGGTTATTATGATTTTGAGCCCCTGCATTACGACCTGGAGTTTGAACCGGACCTTGAGAATTCCGTGTTCTCCGGCAGGGCCTCGATCAGGGCGAAGTGCACCGGCGGTCCGGCCCGTGCAATAGAGATGGACTGTGCGGAGATTGACGTGCGCTCATGCCGCGTTCGCGTGGCCCGGCAGAAGGGCGCAAGGGGACGCCTGCATACGGGTGAACCGATAGAAATACCGAGATCGTCTCTGTCGACAAATGAGAAAAAAGAACGGCTTGTGATAAGACTGCCGCGCAGCGTGGTGCTGGACGGCGGCAGTGTGGGGGGAAGAGGAAGACAGCGCGCCGACTGCAGTCAGGTCATTATCGACCTAGAGTTTGACGGGGTGCTGAATGACCGGCTGCTTGGTTTTTACCGGAGCAGATCTAGTGGCAGCAGTGCCGGCGGCGGCAGCGACAAAAAGACGTCGTACATGGCCACTACGCAGTTTGAGGCGTCTGACGCGAGGCGCGCATTCCCGTGCTGGGACGTGCCCTCCGCAAAGGCCACGTTTGGGATCCGCATCACGGTGCCCGGCCCGAGATACTCTGCGGTGTCAAACATGCCCGTGTCTCAGGTAAGGCGCGATCCGCTGTCTGCAAGGCGCACGTTCTGTTTTGCAACCACCCCGGCCATGTCGACATACCTGGTCTATCTGGGAGTCGGCGAGTTTGCATACGTGCAGGACTCCGGCGGTTCCGGGAGGGGGAGGAGGAAGAAGGGGAAGGAAGGAGACACGCTCATACGCGTCATTACTGCAAAGCATGTCGACAGAAGGCTTGCGCGGTTCGCCCTGAAGTGCGCAAGAACCCTGCTGGGGCTCTACGAGTCGTACTTTGGCATTGCGTATCCGCTGCCCAAGCTAGACCTGATTGCGGTGCCGGACTTTGCGGCGGGCGCCATGGAGAACTGGGGGGCCATAACGTTCAGGGAGAACCTCCTGCTGTACGACCCGAAAAAATCATCCACGCGCACAAAGCAGCTTGTCGCCGAGGTGATCTCGCACGAGCTGGCCCACCAGTGGTTTGGGAACCTGGTCACCATGAGGTGGTGGAATGATCTGTGGCTCAACGAGAGCTTTGCGACCTTCATGGCAACAAAGCTGCTTGACCGGATGTACCCGGAGTGGGACATGTGGGGGCAGTTTCTGACCGACGCCATGAGGACGGGAATGGACCTGGACTCCATGAGATCGACCCACCCGATAGACGTGGAGGTGGCGTCGCCCTCCCAGATACGCGAGATATTTGATCCCATCTCGTACGACAAGGGGGGGTGCGTGCTGCGCATGCTTGAGCAGTACGTGGGCGGGGACTCGTTTAGAAAAGGCCTGAGGCTGTACCTACGAAAATTCAAGTACGGCAACGCGGAAGGGGCCGACCTGTGGGGGTGCATCGAGGCCGAGTCGGGCAAGCCGGTGTCGAGAATGGTGAGGTCGTGGCTGACGACTCCGGGGTTTCCCGTGGTGCACCTCTCGCTCAAGGGGAACGGCTCAAAGCTGCACGCGCGCCAGGAGCGGTACGTCTCATATTCCAGCAGAAAGCGCCCGCTGTCACTGTCGTCATCCGGCCCCGCGCCGGCGCCCCCGCCCGGCGGTTCTTCAGGGGCGCCCGACGCGTGGCCCATCCCGCTCTCGCTACGCCGTGTGCCGGGCGGGCGCCCCGCGTCGACCGTGCTGTTTTCAAGGAGATCAATTCGCGTCGACCCGGACGCGGTAGGCGAAAAGCCCGGCGCAGGGCGCGCGGCCGCAGAGGCCGCTGCCGGCAGGCCACGTCGTAAGGAGCGGGGCGCCACCAGCGCGATAATTGCAAATCCTGGAAGGACGGGCTTTTACCGCGTGCGGTACGACGGCGCAATGATGCTTGACATGCTCATGCTTGCCGACTCGGGGCGCCTTGAGCCCTCTGATCTGTGGGCCCTGCAAAACGACCTCTTTGCAATGTGCGTGTCGGGGCTTGCCTCGATACGGGATTACCTGGAGCTGCTCGACGCGTACCGCAACGTGGACGCCCCCGTGGTGCTTGCAGACGTGGGGCTCAACCTGTCTCGGCTGTTCCGTATGTCGTTTGACAGCCCGCTGCCAGCCGGCGAGATAAGGTGGCACGCAACCGAGTTTTACAGGCGGGTGCACGGCTTGGTGGGTTGGAAGGTCCGCGGCGGCGAGCCGCACACGGTCTCGCTCCTGCGCGGGCCCGTCATTACGTCACTGGGGCTCTTGGGCGACCGGGACGTGGTTGAGAGGTGCATGGACATGTATGACGCACTGTCCGCATCCGGAGGGGCACACGCACGGGGCTCGATTCACCCAGACCTGGTGGATCCCGTCTGCACAGTTGTGGCGTGGAACAGCGGCAGGCGTGGCGGCAGCGGCAATGCACCTGCCAAGAGGCGTGAGGCGCCTGCGAAGGTGCACCGCAGGCTTGCGGCGCTGCACAAGGCGGCCGACACCACCGAGCAGAAGATGCGCTTCCTCGGGGCCATGTGCGGGTTCAGGGACCCTGTACTGCTCGAGCGCACCCTGAAACTCGCACTGTCCTGCGAGGTGCGCTCGCAGAACTTTTTTGCGCCCGTCCTGAGGGTGTCTGAGAACCCCTATGGATCCCATATGCTGTGGGCGTGGATCCGGAAAAACTGGCCCCTCGTATCGAAAAAGGTGGGCCACGGGAACCCGCTGCTTGGACGGGTGATCTCTTCGCTTGCAAACGTGTGTGAGCGCGGGGACATACCCGACGTGCGCAGGTTCTTTGCAAAAAACCCCGTACCGGGTACTGAGCGCACCGTCGCGCAGGCAATCGAGAGAATAAGAATTGCAGATGCCATGCGCGAGCGCATGAAAAGGGAGTTTGCCGGCCCGGGCGCAGGGGCGCGCGCGTTATGACGGCGGCGGCAGTGGATGTGACAGTTGATGCGCGACCCTTCTTTTTCCACCCCCGGACGCGGCCGCAAAACCCGTATTCTTGCCGCGACGCTGGCGCCTGCAGCGGTGGCCGCGATCGCGCTCGCCGTCGTATTCTCTGCGCCCGTGGCGACTGATCTGCCGCGCGGCGGCAACAGCATTGACGCGCGAACCGCGCAGGAATCCATACGCATCGACGCGATATACCATGAGCAAAACAAAACCGCGGTAATTGCATACGTCGACGACACCGGCGCAAAAGTCCCGGTGACGGTGGAGGTGCTTGGAATGGCCGACACGTACAGGAGAGAATTTACCGGCCCCCAGTTTTCCGCGTCTTTGCATTTCCCATCAGTGCCAAAATACGGCTGGGCGGTGAACCCGGTGGTCTCCGAGGTGCGCCATCCGGTGTTTGGGGACATTCAGATAAAGACGGAGATCCGCGGGGAGGGCCAGCCGGCGCCGCGCACCATATACGCCGACCTGCAATGACGCCCTGTCGGGGAGGGGGGGGGGGGTGACCCGCCGCACACCGCGCGCGACTCTGCGTAGCAAGCCCCCGCTCCGGCGTGCAACACGCCGCATACCGTACATCCATCATCCATCCGTCCATCCCCCTCATCCCCCGCTCCCCGCCCCCAAAACGGATTGGTAAAAACAATCTAACAAAACGGATCAACATTTCTTACACGCCGTAGGTTATACCGAACGCCGCATTGTACGACATGACACACGACGACACCGAGATCATCGGAAAGTCCGTCAAGGACATCTACGGCTCATACATGGGCAAGATAGTCGGCACGATAACTGAGATTGACGGTTCAATCCAGTCCGTCGGCGTCGACTGCGGCTCCAATGGGCTGCAGATGATCCCCGACGAACACCTGGTGGTCCAGGGCGACGTAGTCATCTTCATACCAAAATGGCGGCTTGACTCGCAGAGGCTGATTCGGGAGAACCAGCTGACGCTGCGCCGCCTGAGGGCAATGGTCGAGATCGTGGCCGGAAACGACGAGATGCGCGTGGATGCGGAGATCCTAGAGGAGAGATACCGCACCAAGCTCGACTCGCTCCAGAAGATGATGGCTGAACTCAAGGCAGCCTTGGATGCAAGGCTTGCCGAGCTTGAGGATCAGTCACGATCTGCCAAGATGCTCTTCTTTGATGCAAAGATCCAGTACAAGAGCAGCGAGATCCCAGAGTCGACGTTCGAGTCCGTAAGGATGGCGACGGGCGGCCTGATAGAGAACGCGTCTCATGAGACTGCAGAGATCAGCAACATCAAGGAGAGGATCCGCGGACTGGAGACTGAGATACGCGAGGTCAACGATCTTGTGAGAAGCGGAGAGGGAATCACTGCAGGGGATGCGGCGCAACCGCATGCCGAGCAGCTGGCAGTGTCCTCCGAGCCGATGCAGGCAGTTCTGCCCGAGACGCCGAGGGGCGACTTTGCAGAACACGCGACCGTGCCGGATGAAGTGGCTATAGGCGCCGCGACAGCAGCTACGACGACGCCGCCGTCGCCGGAGGTAACAGGAATGGTATCTCCGGACGGCGCACAGGGGGCTTTGACACAGGCAGCAGGGTCCCCCAAC
Source organism: Nitrososphaerota archaeon (assembly GCA_028820595.1). Classification (GTDB taxonomy): domain Archaea; phylum Thermoproteota; class Nitrososphaeria; order Nitrososphaerales; family Nitrosopumilaceae; genus Nitrosopumilus. Next base: position 14,717 of record JAPPIP010000114.1, read on the forward strand.
GAGGAGCAACCCTCTCCACCCGGGACGTCCAGCATGCCGGATGCCTTCTCCAGCGCGAACCTAAACGCAGGCGCCGCCGCGGCTGCAGGCGCGGATGGGGCGACTACGATGCCGGACCTGAACGTGCCAAGAGAGGATGTTGCGGCCCCCCCGCCAGCAGAGGCAGAGGCCGCCGACTCCCCGTATGCGCCAGGACCGGGAGCCCCGGAACCCGAACCCCCCGCTAGCGCGGAGTTTGCGTTTCCGGAACCCCCGCGCAACACGGCGGTTCGGGACACCCAGACGTCTCCAAAGAACGACGACGACTGGCTGTCGCGCATGGAATCCCAGTAACCGCTGCCACCTCTTTTTTTTAACATTTAGATAATGTGGGCGCATGCAGAGCGCATGTCGGATGCCGACAGCGGCGGCAGCAGCAGCAGCAACAGCAACATTGAACGCGGGGGCGACTCCGACGAGGCTGTGGCGGCCGGTCGCGACGGGCGCGGCCTCAGGGAGTCGGCCGAGGCCGACCCCGAATCGTTCTGGGCGCGGCAGGCCGAAGAGGGACTGGAGTGGTTCGAACCATTTGACGCGGTTCTTGAGTGGGACCGCCCGTTTGCAAGGTGGTTCGTTGGGGGCACCACGAACGCCTGCTACAACGCGGTGGACAGGCACCAGCATGAGCGCGCCGACAAGCCGGCCATAATATGGGAGGCCGAGGACGGGAACCAGAGGCGCACGATATCATACGGCGATCTGTTCGTGGACGTGCAGCGCTTTGCAAACGTTCTGAAGTCGCTTGGCGTCCGGAGCGGCGACCGCGTCACCATATGCCTGCCGATGGTGCCCGAGCTTGCAGTCGCGATGCTCGCGTGCGCCAGGATCGGGGCCGTGCACACCGTGATATTCTCCGGATTCAGCGCCGCGTCCATCAGGGAGCGCGTCTCTGACTCCGGCTCCCAGGTCGTCATCACAGCCGACGGCGGGTACAGGCGCGGGCGCGTAATAGAGCTCAAGAAGACGATAGACGAGGCCCTGTCCGGACTTGGCTCGGTCAGACACGTGGTGGTGTTGCAAAGGACGCGGCACGAGATCGCAATGTCGGGGCCGCGCGACAAGTTCTGGGACGACCTGGTGGGCGCGGCGCCCGACGCCTGCCCCGCCGTGCCGCTTGAGAGCTCCCACCCGCTGTTCATACTGTACACGTCGGGGACCACGGGCAAGCCCAAGGGGGTGCTGCACGGGACAGGCGGGTACCTGACGCACGTGCACAGCACGTTCGGGTGGGCCTTTGGGGCCGGCGACAACGACGTGTACTTTTGCACCGCCGACATAGGATGGGTGACGGGACACAGCTACGTGGTGTACGGCCCTCTGATGCACGGGATTACGTCCGTAATGTATGAGGGGGCGCCCGACCATCCGGGGCCGTCCCGGATGTGGCAGCTGATACGTGATCATGCTGTAACCATATTCTACACGACACCGACCTTGCTGAGAATGCTGATGCGGTTTGACGGTCCGGGGGAAGGCCGCGGCCGGCACGGGGGCCCGTCCGGGCTTGACACCCTGCGGCTGCTCGGCACCGTGGGGGAGCCGATAAACCCCGAGGTGTGGAGGTGGTACCATGAAAGGGTGGGCCGTGGACGCTGTCCGGTCATAGACACCTGGTGGCAGACTGAGACCGGCGGGATGCTAATATCGCCGCTGCCTGCAATTGAGGATACGATACCAAAGCCCGGCTCGGCCGCAAGGCCGGTTCCGGGCGTCGAGATCGACGTGCTTGACGACGAGGGAAACCCGATCCCTGTAGGCACAAAGGGGCAGCTCGTGGTGAGAAAGCCCTGGCCGGGCATGCTGATGACTTTGTGGGGCGATGATGCCCGCTACAAGGAGGCGTACTGGAAGAGGTACCCGGGGCTGTACCACCCCGGGGACTATGCGCGCATAGACGAGGACGGGTACGTGTGGCTGCTGGGCAGGGCCGACGACGTATTGAAGGTGGCCGGCCACCGGATCGGAACCGCCGAGCTGGAGGGATGCGTGGTCTCCCATGACGCGGTGGCCGAGTCCGCTGTATGCGGAGTCCCCGACGAGGTAAGGGGCCAGTCCATAGTGGTCTTTGCGGTTCCAAGGAGCGGCGTGCCCGAAGCTGGTCACGACCGCCTTGCGTCCGAGATTGTCAAAAAGATACGCAGCGAGGTGGGCTCGATTGCCACCCCGGGCGCCGTATACGTGGTGCCGCGACTGCCAAAGACCCGGAGCGGAAAGATAATGCGGAGACTCCTAAAGTCGCTTGCAGTCGGTGGCGAGGTCGGCGACACCAGCACGCTTGAGGACGCCGATGTGATAGGGGAGATAAGGCGGCTGCTGTTGTCACAAAAACCCTGAACCGTGGCTCTTCTGGGCCGCTGTCGCCGCCATTGCCATTATTGCCGCCACCGGCTCATGCGGCGTCGTCCACCATGCCTGCCAGGTCGACGCCTGCCAACATCTCGAACATCTGCCTCAGTCCGTCGTACTCGGACTTTGAAGTGTCGTCCATCCCCTCGTACTGCTCCCTTCTGATCTCCTCAAGGCGCCTGTTGGCGTCCCTTATGAAGTCATTGCATGTCTTGATTAGGGACCTTTTCGCAGCCATCTCCTCAAGGTCAAATATTGCAGTGTTGCTTCCCATCAACACGCCCGTGCGGTCGTAGATGCTCGTGGCCTGGAGCAGTCCGGGGAACTTGGTGCCGTCCTCCTTGAGAAAAACGATCTTTTGATCAGTGACCTTGCCCGTCTCAAACCACCTGGTCAGCGACTTGGTCATGCCGTCCCACGACTCCTTGGGGACGTGCTCAAATACCGTCTTGCCAATTATCTCCGACTTTGCGTACTGGAGCTTTGCAGCATACGTGCTGTTGCAGTCGATTATGACGCCTATCGAGTTTATCCTCCTCCACATGATGGGCGCGTCCTTGAGCGTCCTCCTGGCCTCTGTCTGGATCATGCCCTGTGTGCCAGAGCTTTGTAATTAATTGTTGAGCTGGGGCGGCGGCGGCGTGAGTCCCGCACCTCCACCCCCACTGCATGGAAGCAGAACCATCTGCCGCCGCAGACACCGCAACGGGGCGGCCGTGAGTCAGAACCACTTCTCAAGGCTCTGGCCGCGCCTTTCTTGGGCCTTTTCAAGCCTGTGGAGTGCGGACTGTATCCTCTCCGCGCTAAAGTCCCTCTCGGCTGCCAGATACTCGAGTATGCCGTCGCGGTCAGGCGCGCCGAACTCCAAGGCGTACCCGTCGGGCACCTCGGGCGCGAGAAATATCCTGCGTATCTCCTCGTACTCCGTCCTGCCCAGCTGCTCCTGTATGGACGGTATGTCCTCCAGCCTCTTGTGCCTCTTGATCAGCTTGAGCGCGGTCTTCGGACCGATCCTCTCAAAGCCGCGAGGATTAAAGTCCGTCCCTACGAGTATCCCGATGTCGACTATCTGCTCGTGGGTTATGCCCAGCGAGTCGTACACCTTCCGCGCCTCGATTATCTCGGGCACGACGTCGACGTACGTGTTGCTGTTCGGGTTCTTCCTCCTCTTGCCGCTTGTAAAGTTCCTGACGAGCCGTCTTGCCCCGAACAGCACGGAGTCAAAATCCTGGCTTGCGGATGCAAATGCAACCCCCGTGCTTGCCATGTGCGCCGAGACCGCCTCGCCTTCTGACGGGGCGTCCACGTACGGGATGCCCAGCAGATCCAGCAGCTGCTTTGACTCTTGTATCATTCCGTCCTGAAGTGACGTGGTCTGCTGCGCAAACTTTCTGGCCTCGGCCATGTCGCCCTTGGATACGGCCTTTTCATATTTTACGGCCGCGTCCCTCTTCACCTGGCGCCTCCTCTCCACCTCTGCAGACTTGAGGGATGGCGGCTTGCCGTCAAACACGTAGACGGGCTTGACGCCGGTTACAAGAAAGCTGACGTTGCGGTTGAACAGCCCGCTGAGATGGCTTGTCACCCTTCCACTCGAATCGGTCATCTGGGCTCCGTCGACGCCGCGTATGCTCGAGAGGAACTGGTATATTGCGTTGTACGCGTCGATTGCCACGACCTTTGAGGCAAAGTATCCTATGTCGGTCCTCTCCCTTGTGGTGATTATGTCCTTTATGTTTACGCCCATGCCCCGGTTGCGGGCGCGTCGTTATTTTGTGTTTGTCGCCGTTGCCGCTGCGGGCAAGTCAGTCCCTCTTGCACGCAGGCGTCTCGGTGACGGTGGACGCGGCAGGAGCGGCAGCGACGGCGCAGGGCCGCGATACGTCGCGCCGCATCGGCAACGGCGGTCCGGCGTGATCAATCTTTTATGGGGGCATGCACCCCGCCACTAATCATGGATTCAAACGACGCGGGTCCGGATGCGGACGGCGACGCATACGCCTCTGATGATCCGACCGACACGTCTGCTGCCGAACAGGAGAAGATGGCACTGGAGGCGGTAGAGAAGTTCAGGACACTCTGCGGGGCCGGCGACTCTGATGACAGTGACAAGCGCGGAACGTGACGCACGTGGCGGCACCCGCAAGCGACCCATAATCGGCGCGGCAAGCGGCACCGGTGTCGCGTCCTTTGGCCGTGCCCGGCCTTGAGCTGGCTTGCTCTGCTTCCCTGCGCCGCTCCCACCTGCGCCCGCATGCCAGAGCGCGGCGCAGTCATCCGCTCGTGCTGCAATCCCACAAAATGTAAATTCGTGCCGTATGCAGCATGTGCGTGGGATTCTTCAACTTTGGACGCGGCGGGGACAGTGGCGGCAACCGCATCTCTGAGTCTGACTCAAAGGAGATCCTGAACAGGGCCGACTCGCTTGCGGGATCCGGCAAGCCCAAGGATGCCATCTCCCTGTACAACAAGATACTAAAGTCCGATCCCCGCAGCACCCGGGCCTTGTACGGCAAGGGTATGGCGCTCAACATGGCCAAGAAGTATTCTGACGCGGTTACCTGCTTTGACCAGCTGCTTGCCATATCCCCTGACGACGTCAAGGCCCTCAACAACCGGGGAATCGCAATGGCCGAGATGGGCAACATACAGGACGCTGCCGAGTATTACCAAAAGGCGATAGGCGCCGATCCCAAGCACGCCGCGTCGTACTTTAACATGGGGGTCCTGCTTGATCGGCTGCAGGAGCGCGAGGACGCCATCGAGATGCTTGAAAAGGCCCACTCGCTTGATCCGAAAAAGGCAAACGCGTTATTTTACAAGGGGATAGTGCTCGGAAAGATGAAGATGCACTCCGAGGCCATGGAATGCTTTGAGCGCGTCTTGAAAAAGCATCCTGATCACACGGACGCGCGCTTTCACCGAGGGATCGAGCTTGCAGAGACGGGCCGGCACGAGGAGGCCCTTCGGGTGTATGCCCGCCTGCTGTCGTCGCACGGCTCAAACGTGAACCTAACGTACGCAAAATCCCGCAGCCTTGCCGCACTGGGACGTTACCCGGAGGCCTTGGAACTCTTAAAGCAGGCCGCCGCGTCTCGCTCAAAGACAATACGCCAGTGGGCAAAAGATGAGCCGGCGTTCGTGCCCCTCCATGACAATCCGCAGTTCAGAAGGATTGCGCGCCTATAGGGGGTTGGGGCCTGCGGTAAAGACCCGCGTGCACGCGACTGGGCATGCCTCTCTTGGCGCGGCCCTGCATGTCTGTGCATGCTTGCCGACAATCGTATTCTCATGACTGTGCTTGCACGGCGCAATTATTCAGAGGCGCGCGTTTGGAACCTGCCTGATCATGTGATTTGACGCGCACTTGTTGCCCCCTGACTGTCAAACCCGGCAGTGGGGACTGGCCGGCACGGGTTTCCCCGAGACCCGAACCTGCTCTGGTGTCGTGCAAAGAATTATTACGTGCCCTCCCCCTGCACATAGTATGGCTTCTGAAAGCGACGGCTATATCGGGAAGTTTCTAAAAAAGGCCGACGAGGCAGTACAGGAAGGCGTCAAAAAGGCCGATGCAGTTCTTGCCGAGGCCGTCGAAGTCGGCGCAATCTCTGCCAAGGAGGCGGCCAAGACGGGCAGAAAACTTAGCCAAAAAGCCTTGAGAGAGGAATCAAAGATGCAAAAAAAGGCCGAAAAGATGCTCGGCGACAAACTAAAGAATCTAAAGGGCGGCGGTAGCCGCGACTCGATGCGCGACCTGGAACTAATTGAGAAACTGGGCGAGTTAAAGGACAAGGGCGTGATTACTGAGCGCGAGTTCCAGTCCAAAAAGAAAAAGATACTGGATCAGATATGAGAAAGGCAAACATTAACGGCAAAAGCAACCTGAGAAAGGTCGATCCAAACTGGTTTACCGGCCGCACTTGGATGCGCTCCGTATCCGACGTGGTAGGATCCAAGGGGCACGACATGTACCATGTCCACTTCGAGTCGGGCTCAAGGACCAAGCTTCATGCCCATAACGGCGATCAGATTCTGATGGCCACAAAGGGGGCTGGAAGCCTCGAGGTTTTTGAAAAGCTAGACGGCTCCAGATGCCGCTTTGCAATAAGGCGCACCCGGACAGTAAAACTCTCGGCCGGGGACGTGGTGTACATTCCGGCCGGCATGCTGCATACGCACGGCTCTGTTGACAGGAAGAGGACGTTCTCTCATGTGGCCATCAACGTGCTGCCGGGCCGGCGCGGCGGCAGCACTTCCTACAAGACCGTCTGGTATGAATCGGACTTTGAGCGGTCCGTATCTGCGATTATATGACTGCGGCGCCGCGTCTTGAATGCTCCCTGCTACCGCATGCCCTGATGGCGGTCCCTGTCCTATCGCGCACGGTTTTGTAGTCAATGGCGCCGGGAAAGGGACTCGAACCCCTGAACGCTTTCGCGTAGCCGTTTTCGAGACGGCCGCCTTACCACTTGGCTATCCCGGCGACATTCCTGATTTGCACTCCGTAATAAAGCAAGACGAACCTGCGTCTGTCTGCTCCCGTTCTTGCCGCGGCAGCCGCGTCCGCGGCAGTCTTTATTACCGCCGTCATGGCGCCCCCCGCGCATGCCGTATGAGTTTGACGCAACCAAGGTGTTTGCCCACAGGTGGCCCCACGACACTCCCAAGTGGAGCGGGGACTTTCAGGAGACCGTGGATGCTAAAATCAACACAAGCTCGGCCCTGCGCAAAGTCGAGCTGGCCGACCGGAGCGTTACAATAAACGGGTGCGGTTTTGAAGCGCTGAAGAACGTGGGAGTCTCCGTACCATTCTTTCGAAAGGAATGCAGGATGATGTTTGAGGGCGTCTGCATGGGTAATTATGCCCATGTCCATGTGTACGCGGCCCTGGGGACGGATCGCTATCTGGAAGCTCTTGCTGGCATTGCGGACTGGATGCGCGCTCACGGATACTGACGCGCCGCCGTTCCTGCCAGCGTCCCTTGTATCTCGTGACGCGAGCTGCCATGCGGCGCCTCTGCCGTCTGGGAATGCGCGGCGGCGCCCCGCAGCGGCCTGCGATGCTACTTGTGATGCCTCTTGAAATCCTCTGACGCCGCTATAAGCCGCTCTATGTCGTCGTCCGTATGCGCGCTGGATATTGCACCCATCTTGCCGGGAAGCATGAATATTCCGTCCTGCGCAATCATCTTGAGGTGGTACTGGTGAAGCTTGTCTTGGTCACACAATGCAGCCTGCTCCGCGTTGCGCACCTCCGCGTGCCTCTTGCCGGGCGCTGCAAAATGCACCATGAATATGGAGCCCGTGCCAGTCACGTCCGCGGCCTCGTCTCCAAAAACCTCCGTAACTCCAGACCTTGCGCGCTCCCCCATGCTTGACAACCTGTCGTATGTGGACTGGTTGTCCCTCATGTGCTCGAGCGTGGCCCTTCCTGCTGTCATGGATGCCGGGTTTGCAGAAAACGTTCCTCCTCCGATATAACTGCGGTCCGCGCTTGATGCGTCGGCGTGCGCCATTATCTCGTCGGCGCCGCAAACCGCCCCTATCGGCATTCCACCGCCTATTATCTTTCCCAAGGTTATGGCATCCGGTTCAAGCGGCATCGATTCATACGTGCAGCCATATCTGAGCCTAAAACCGGTCACAATCTCGTCCAGTATGAAGAGCGCGCCGCACCCGTGGGCAAACTCCTGAACGCCTGCCAGGTATTCGGCCGATGCGGGAATGCCGCCGGCACCGCCCAGCACGGGCTCGACTATGATGCCCGCAAGCCTGCTTTTGCACCCTGACAGGATCTTTACCGTCGCATCAAGATCGTTGTACGGGACGGAGACTATGTTGTCCGCGCCCACGAGCCCGGAGCTCTCCGACTCATTGAAGGGCCAGTTTACGCTCTTCAGTAGATCCGACGCGTACCCGTGCCACCCGCCGTCGACCTTTGCAATCACGTCCCTCTTGGTGTGTGTGCGCGCAAGCCTTGCTGCATACATGACTGCTTCGGTACCGGATGCGGTGTATCGTATCTTCTCTGCCGCCGGCACCGCGCCTGATATGATTCTTGACAGTTTTATGGTCTGCTCGTTTACCGTCCCGTACATCCAACCGTCTTCCAACTGGTCGTGCAGGCTGCGTACTATGTGTTTGGGCGCATGCCCCTGTATGAGGCTCCAGTGCCCCATCCAGTAGTCTGTATACCTGTTGCCGTCGACATCTATTAGGCTGCCGCCCTCCGATGATTTTACGACAAACGGGTACGGTTCAAAGTACCTGATGTTGTGCGACACCCCGTTTATGTGCATTTTTGCTGATTCTTCAAACAGCCTGGCCGATGTCGGGGTCTTTCTTGAATATTCTGACTCGTATGCGTTCAACAGTTCATTCTTCTGTGCTTGTAATTTTAACCAATCCTGGGCGCGTGCTGATCGTGACGCCGCCGACTGGCTGCTGACGCGGCCATGATTCTTCTGCCTGCCGTAACTCTGCGCCGGCGCGCTGCGGACCATCCCTGCTTGAAATCCTGTCGCGGACCATGATCTGTCCGTGCCTCACTATTGTACGGGCGTAATAGACTTGAGGAGCTCGGCGGTGCTTGACATGGCGCAAAGAGATAACGCGCTGCGCCGCATCGGCGTTAAGTTTTACGAAGCGCTGCGGCCATGCCGGCACCGAGTTCCGGGGCGCGTGTGGAAGGAGAGGGGCTGCCTTTCCGCCGAAGGGCAGTTACTCGGACCTCCTGAAATTCTTGGGCAGCTGGTGCGCGCGCACTCGCACATGCGCTGGGTACCGTGCCTAGATCAGGCCCTGGCGGAGGGCTTGCGCGTGCGGCTTCTCGCATGGTTTATATGCTTTTTAGGGGATAATACAATCTGCATGCGTTTCGCAATAGGCGGCGCCTGTGATGAAGTGTGGCAACATGCCACGTTGTGATTCACGGGCCTCCAGTCACGCATACAGAGATGAGGATTTGATCGAGTGGTCAATATCTGAGATGTGAAGATTATGTGCAATAATAGCAACCACCAATTTCGACAACAAACAAAAGTCATACACAAAGACGAACGTATCTTGTGTAATCATCATTTCAGAATCCGGTTGATCCTGCCGGACCTGACTGCTATCGGATTGATACTAAGCCATGCGAGTCATTGTAGCAATGCAAGGCAGACGGCTCAGTAACGCGTAGTCAACCTACCCTATGGACGGGAATAATCTCGGGAAACTGAGGCTAATTCCAGATAGAACACTATGCCTGGAACGGTTTGTGTTCCAAATGATTTATCGCCATAGGATGGGACTGCGGCCTATCAGTTTGTTGGTGAGGTAATGGCCCACCAAGACTATTACAGGTACGGGCTCTGAGAGGAGTAGCCCGGAGATGGGTACTGAGACACGGACCCAGGCCCTATGGGGCGCAGCAGGCGAGAAAACTTTGCAATGTGCGAAAGCACGACAAGGTTAATCCGAGTGGTTCCTGCTAAAGGAACCTTTTGACGGTCCTAAAAACACCGTTGAATAAGGGGTGGGCAAGTTCTGGTGTCAGCCGCCGCGGTAAAACCAGCACCTCAAGTGGTCAGGATGATTATTGGGCCTAAAGCATCCGTAGCCGGCTCTGTTAGTTTTCGGTTAAATCTGTACGCTCAACGTACAGGCTGCCGGGAATACTACAGAGCTAGGGAGTGGGAGAGGTAGACGGTACTTGGTAGGAAGGGGTAAAATCCTTTGATCTATTGATGACCACCTGTGGCGAAGGCGGTCTACTAGAACACGTCCGACGGTGAGGGATGAAAGCTGGGGGAGCAAACCGGATTAGATACCCGGGTAGTCCCAGCTGTAAACCATGCAAACTCAATGATGCACTGGCTTGAAGCCAATGCAGTGTTGCAGGGAAGCCGTTAAGTTTGCCGCCTGGGAAGTACGTACGCAAGTATGAAACTTAAAGGAATTGGCGGGGGAGCACCACAAGGGGTGAAGCCTGCGGTTCAATTGGAGTCAACGCCAGAAATCTTACCCGGAGAGACAGCAGAATGAAGGTCGGGCTGAAGACCTTACCAGACAAGCTGAGAGGTGGTGCATGGCCGTCGCCAGCTCGTGCCGTGAGATGTCCTGTTAAGTCAGGTAACGAGCGAGATCCCTGCCTCTAGTTGCCACCACTGCTCTCCGGAGCAGTGGGGCGAATTAGCGGGACCGCCGTAGTTAATACGGAGGAAGGAAGGGGCCACGGCAGGTCAGTATGCCCCGAAACTCTGGGGCCACACGCGGGCTGCAATGGTAATGACAATGGGTTCCAAATCCGAAAGGAGGAGGCAATCCCCAAACATTACCACAGTTATGACTGAGGGCTGCAACTCGCCCTCACGAATATGGAATCCCTAGTAACTGCGTGTCATTATCGCGCGGTGAATACGTCCCTGCTCCTTGCACACACCGCCCGTCGTTTCATTGAAGTGAGCTTTTAGCGAGGTGACGTCTAATTGGCGTTATCGAACTTGAGGTTCGTGACAAGGGAAAAGTCGTAACAAGGTGACCGTAGGGGAACCTGCGGTCGGATCACCTCCTTAGAAAACTCGGATGCGGTGCGTTGCTGTTATTATCACATATCTTCTGCAGTACGCCATTAACGTGGCGTATCAAGGATCGAGCGGGCGCCCCCTCCCGGGGCCGCTTGCTGTGAGGTCGTGCATGGTCGTGTAATATGTGGCTGAATATGCCGGTGTAAAGACGGCAATAGGTGGATTGCTAGGCTTGAGGAGAGAAGAAGGACGTGGCAAGCTGCGATAAGCCCGGGGTAGACGCACGCAGTCTCTGATCCCGGGATCTCCGAATGAGAATCTCGCAATTATGCATTCCAGCGCAAGTTGGAAGTCGAACCGTGGGAATTGAAGCATCTTAGTACCACGTGGAAAAGAAATCAATTGAGATTTCCCAAGTAGAGGCGATCGAAAAGGAAAGAGCCCAAACTGAATCCTTAGGGAGATGTGGTGTTTGGTGCGGTAACATGCGAACCCGAGTCGCAGCTGAAATGATCAGGAATGTTCTGGCAGAGAGGGTGATACCCCCGTAGGCGAAGCGACAGAGGCGCTATCCGCTCCAGAGTAACTGTCCTTGGTAGTGGGCAGCGAATGTGGGTGAAAGTAGCATCCGAGGCTAAATATCTCTCAAGACCGATAGTGGACTAGTACCGTGAGGGAAAGCTGAAAAGTACCCCGGAAGGGGGGTGAAAAGTGCATGAAACCTATTGCTTACAGACGTGCGTGGCGCGAAAGGCGATCAACCCAGCTGGAGGTTCTGGCAACGGAGCTAAACGCAGGGTTATCAAATCGCCGGCGTCACGCGTTCCGTCTCGAAACACGGGCCAGGGAGCTAACCGTCATGGCAAGCTTAAGCCTGCAAAGGCGTAGGCGAAGGGAAACCGAGTTCTCGCAGCGAAAGCGAGGAGAAGCGTGTGAAAGTGCGTAGAGTCATGGCGGCTAGGCTAGAAGCCAGTCGATCTATTCCTGAGCTAGATGAAGGCGGGCGAAAGCCCGCTGGAGGTCTTAAGACGTGCTGATGTGCAAATCGTTGTTGTGACTTGGGAATAGGGGTCAAAAACCAATCTAGACTGGCGCTTGCTAGTTCCAACCGAAGCGTCTCGCAGGGCGTGCTCTGCAGAGGTAGTGTTTCCGGTAGAGCACTGATAGGGCGGCGCGGGGGAGAAATCCCTCACCGACCATTCAAACTCCGAACGGATACACGCCGTAGAAGCAGGGACACGGGTTCATGTGGCGTAAGGCTCATGACCGAGAGGGGTTTAACCCAGACCGAAGTTAAGGTCCCCAAATTTCTGCTAAGTGTCAAGCAAAAGAGCGTGTTCCCGCCAAGACAGCAGGGAGGTAAGCTCAGAAGCAGCTATCCTTTAAAAAGTGTGTAACAACTTACCTGCCGAGGGGGGATGCCTCAAAAACGGACGGGGCTAAAGCAGAATACCGATACTTTGGACGGCTGCCGAGTAGGCAGTCCGTGGTAGGTTGGCGTAGTGATCGGGCCGAAGCAGGGCGGTGACGTCCTGTGGACCGGTTTCTATTGCAGATCCTGGCGGCAGTAACAGCATAGTATGGTGAGAATCCATGCCACCGAAAGCGTAAGGGTTTCCAGGCAATGCGTTATCAGCCTGGAGTTAGTCGATCCTAAGGCCTGCCTCAACAGAGCAGGTCGAATGGGAAACTGGTTAATATTCCAGTACCCTGTGCGCAGCGTTTTAACCGTATGGCTCGCTTCCGGATAGGGGTTGTACAACCGTCGTTGTATCCAACCGTTCGAGGGCCGGGGAGTGTCGTAATGACGAGAACCGGCGCGAGGCGGGAGTGGCTCCGCGTTGGCGGAGTTTTCCTGATTCCAGGAGACCGTGAAAGGCCGTGCGGCGAGCAGCGCGCAGGCTCGTACCGAGAACCGACACAGGTGCGCTGGCTTAGAAAGCTAAGGTGCTACGGGTATACCGTATGGCGAGGGAATTCGGCAAATTAGTCCTGTAGCTTAGGTACAAGGGATGCCTGCGATTCTCGTGAAGAGCGGGAGTTGCAGGTCGCAGTGACAAGGGGGTTTCGACTGTTTAATAAAAACACAGGCGACTGCTAGTCCGAAAGGATTTGTATAGTCGCTGAATCCTGGCCGGTGCCGGTACCTAAAACTTGGGTCCAACCGAGCTAAGGGCCGGTTAACGCCGGGAGTAACTCTGACTCTCTTAAGGTAGCCAAATGCCTTGTCGGGTAAGTTCCGACGCGCATGAATGGAACAACGAGAGCCCCACTGTCCCCGCCTGCAACCCGGTGAAGCCACATAAGGTGGACGAACAGTCCATCGTCTTCCATCGGGGAGAGAAGACCCCGTGGAGTTTTACTGCAGCTTGTGCTTGTGGTATAGTAGGAATTGCACAGGGTATCTGGGAGCCATGCCCGGCGTTCTCCGGGACGTCGGTGAAGCAACGATGTAACACCAGACTCTTTTTGCAGTACCACTCATCCAGTGAAGACTGGAGACATGTGCAGGTGGGCAGTTCGGCTGGGGCGGCACCCCTTTGAAAAGATATCAAAGGGGCCCAAAGTTGAGTTCAAACGGGGCAGAAATCCGTTGAAGAGGGCAAAGCCAAAAACTCGACTGAATGGATTTCCAAACGCACGGAATTCATAGACGAAAGTCTGGCTTAGCGATCCTTCGTGTGCCCACTATTGGGGCCCGGAGGTGACAGAAAAATTACCCCAGGGATAACAGGCTCGTCGCGGGCGAGAGCTCCTATCGACCCCGCGGTTTGGTACCTCGATGTCGGCTTTTCCTATCCTGGTCCTGCAGCAGGGGCCAAGGGTGAGGCTGCTCGCCTATTAAAAGGGAACATGAGCTGGGTTTAGACCGTCGTGAGACAGGTCGGTCTCTGCCTGATGGAAGCGTGAATAACTGAGGGGAAGTTGCTCCTAGTACGAGAGGAACAGAGCAGCGTGGCCACTGGTCTACCGGTTGTCTGACAAGGCAGGCCGGGCAGCTAAGCCGTTTAGGCTAAGTGCTGAATGCATCTAAGCACGAATCCTATCCCGAGACAAGTTATTCCTTCATATGATGAAGGTCGGCAGTAGAAGACTGCGTTGATAGGGAGGTGGTGTAGATCACAAGCATTTGCGAGTGGTGAGCCAGCCTCTACTAACAGACCAACACATCGGCTCAGCCACTTACATAGAGGCCATGCGCGACACGCCTTACACGTGCCGCGATGACGTCGACTCTCACTTATTACACGACCGCTTGCAAATCCTCATTTTTTTAATTATGATGGTACGGTAGCGTAAGCTGCGCCTGCCGGCGCCGGCCTGCCGCCACCCCTTGTTCTTGCACGACCGTTCATGTTCCTGTTTGCTGTAAATGGTTAATATCTGAATAAGCCTAATGGCTCGTGGCATGCTTGGCGTGTACGACATACTGAAGTGGTCCGTAAGCAGGGATCCGCGCAACGTGGCGGCCATGTACGATGTGCTGTCGCCGCTCATGTGCGGCATTGCAGGGAGCCGGATGCTCAACTTTGGATACTGGGACGACGCGCACGACACACCGGCGCTCGCGCAGGAGAACATGTGCAGGGTAGTCTCGGACATGGCGGAGCTTGAAGGCCCCCTTGCGGTGGTCGACGTGGGGTGTGGCTTTTGCGCTCCTGCCGCATACTGGAAGCGCGCCAATCCGGAACTGGCCGTATACTGCGTGAACACAAGCTATGCGCAGCTGCGCGGGGCATCTGCTTGCGGCGCCGTGTCGGACGGGGGAGACGGCGCCGTCTGCAGGGGTGATCACGGAGACGGCGCCTCGCCCGTGGAAGCCCCCGTAGCACTCAATGCGATAAACTCGTCGGCGACAGCGCTCCCGCTTGCATCAGGCTCCGTGGATCGAATTATTGCGCTAGAGTCGGCCCAGCACTTTAGGCCGCTCGGCTCCTTTGCATCCGAGTGCAGGCGCCTGCTCTCCGAGGACGGAATTCTGGCAGTCGCGATCCCCGTTGTGGCGCGGAGCCGCATGACCCTGGCCCGCCTTGGCATACTGAATTTCACGTGGGCGTCAGAGCACTATCTGCTCTCGTACGTCCGCAAAACCCTGCATGACTGCGGCTTTGAAATATCCGACGAGCGGCTTGTCGGCGACTCGGTTTATGGACCCCTTGCAGACTACTACCGCTTGAATCGACACGGCATAAGGAAGGCGGTGCGCGGCATGGGATACCCGCCATACCTTGAGCCGATGATGGCCATCTCGATGAGAAAGATGGGCCGGGCATCGAGCGCGGGGATCATCCAGTACGCCCTGTTAAAGTGCCGCCCCCGCCCACCCTGATGCTCTTTTTTCTCTCATGTGTGGCCGACGCTCGCTGTGACGGCGCGACCGTGGCCATGCGCCGCCCGGATGCGGACTGTGCCACATCGGTGTCCCGGAGGCGCCGCTGCTTACGCCGGGCCCTTCTGACCTGAAAATTCTGCACACCAGAACCTCTGCAGCGCTCGTGCGTGCCAATGCCCCTGAAGGCTGTGGTTCGGGCGGACGCAGACGCATCCGTCTGCACTCTGCGGGCGGTGAGGCAGGGGTGGGGGCGGAGAACCCGTTGATGCTCCAAGAGGGCTGCAAAACCTAGTGCCTCGCGACGTTTGTATGCATATGGAACAACCTTGATCAAATACGACATGACAGTTTCCTGCATGGCCGAATGCCTTGACACAATGCCGCCCCGCGCCGTTTGCTGGCAGTATTGCGGGCATCTGTCGTCCCGGGGCACCGAGCGCGGCCCCGGACACTCGGCCGCTTGATGGCGTGCCTCGCCTGGCCGTTCCTTCCCTCCCCCCACGCATGCGTGTATTCACACTGCCTGCATGCTCTAGGTTTTTATCGCAGGCGTGCGTATTTCATGCATGCATTCTGTCGATCCCGCGCCGGGGCTGTACGCCCAAAAATGCAGCAAGCTGCTCTCCGAGGATGAGATCAGGTTTGCGGGAATCGTGAACTCCGACGGCAAGCTGATTGCCGGGGGCTTTAAGGATGGCATCACCCCACACGAGAACGACGAGACGCGCCTGCAGTCATTTTTGGAGTTCGTATCCCGGGTGTCCATACGCAAGGAGCACGACGAGAGCCTGGGACCGATAAACTATCTTGCAGCCAGACGCGACAAGGCGGTGCTGGTGAGCTTTCCGTTTCCGGTGACTCGCGTACTGCTGCTGATCTCTGCGGAACCCACTGCAAACATCGAAAAGTTGGCCAAAAAGGCCGTGGACATGTTTACTTCTCCTATTGACTGCCAATTGCCGTTGACAGCTGCCGGGTTGGGGGGAGACCTTGGCCGGGAACCGCCACCGGGCACGGGTGACGACAATGCATCCGCCGAAAATCCCCAAGAGGTATCGTCGTAGACTGGATTCTGCCGCCTGCTGGGGAGAGGGGGCAGTCCGCAGGATCCGATGCGCATCTGACGCCTCGTCCCTGCAGGATTTCTCACACGCGCCGATGCCGGGATACGCGCGGGATGGACCCGCAGTGCGCCACATCCGATCATCTTTTAATGCCCCTGCCTCCTTGCATACTCATGAAGGCCACGTTTGGCGCGGGATGCTTTTGGCACGTCGAGCACATCTTTGCAAACACAAAGGGCGTTACATCCACCGCGGCGGGGTATACGGGCGGCCGCGTGGAGGATCCGACCTACGAGGAGGTATGCACGGATCGGACGGGCCATGCGGAGGCAGTCCAGGTCGAGTACGACCCCGACCAGGTGTCCTACGACGACCTGCTTGACATATTCTGGTCAAACCATGATCCCACGACCCTCAACCGGCAGGGCCCCGACATCGGCATCCAGTATAGGTCGGCCGTCTTTTGCCACGACGACGGGCAGAGGCTTGCCGCCGAAAAGTCGCGCGACGCGCTTGCACGGTCGGGCAGGTACCGCGGCCCGATTGTGACCGAGATTGTGCCCGCTGCGCCGTTTTACCGTGCCGAGGAGTACCACCAGAGGTACTTTGCAAAGCGCGGCATCGCATAGCGCCAGACGCCGTCCACTTGGCCGAAGGCCGGCCCGTGCCCCCGGAAGTGGATGAGTTTGTAGCGGCGCTCGGCGGGCTTCTACCTGATCCCGAGCTCAAGCCCGGGTCGCCGCCGGAGCTGTTCGGGTTGGGTCCGTTTGAAGTACTTCTTTTGCGTTACTTGTTCCATACGCCCTCAGGCCGGTTGAGATCACAGGCATAAAGTTTATGAATGACACGTCACTTTGAGCATGGATTTGGGAACAACCTGAGGGCATACCTTGCTCCGTTACATAAATTTTAATATAGTACGGGTTTTGTTCACTGACAATGAGCCGCAGCATTGGGACGTCGATTCCCGAGATGTTTCGCTCCGTCGATCTAGGCGGAACCATAATTGACTGCAATTTGGCGTATGCGGAAAGGCTGGGGTACACTCTTGAGGAGGTAATCGGCAGGTCGTTTCTTGATCACACGCCCGAGAAATACCGCGACGCTTTGGTGGCCAACTTTGAGGAATGGAAGAAGACTAGGGCGCACTCTGCCGGGCACATAGTCCTCGCGACCAAGTCCGGCGAGGAGTTCGAGGTTATGCTGGCGGCGATGAGCCTGTATGACGACAACAGGAACCTCATAGGCCGCAACTCCGTCATAAGGGAGATCGCGCACCTCGAAAAGATGAGCAAGATGTATGACGTCTCTTCCAGGGAGGGATACGAGCACCCGGAGATCCTGCACAGGTCGGTAAACTACAACGGCATCATCATAGACTGCAACCAGACGTACGTTGACAGTCTGGGATACACAAAGGAGGAGGTGATAGGCGTCAGCCTGCTGGAGCACACGGCCCCGCGCTCGCGCGGTAACATAAGCGCCCACATGGAGAACTGGAGGAACGGGATACACGACACTGCAAAGATCTGGATGCTGCGAAAGGACAAGAGCGAGTTTCTCGTGTCCCTTACCGCCACGGACGAGCGTGACGAGGACGGCGCTCTGGTCGGCAGGACCGTCGCGCTCAGGCCCATGTCCGGGCCCGCCTGCCCGGTACAGTAACCGTGCGCCGCCGGGTAAGGGGCCTTCCAGCAGATGGTACTCACCATAAGCGGGCTGAAATGCAAATGGACAGGCTGGGAGACGCAAAGGGTGGCCGCATGAAGGCCGTTACGGATGAAGGAAGAGCCTGCCGGTGGGGGACAGTACGGGATGTCTTGCGGGGTGGATAGTTTTGCATAAAAAATTCATGCAGGATGGATCCTGCTTCTTGATTCGCCCCATGACGCCTGCCGGGATCTAATGTGTTCGGATTTTGTTCCATACACTGCCCGAACGACTAGACTTATCAATGCATGGTACGTGCGTCCTGTGGATGAAGGAGCGCTTTGTCGATGTGGGGGGCCACCACATCCGCTACCTTGAGGGTGGTGATCCGACTGACGGCACGATGGTCCTGCTGCACGGGCTTGGAGGCTCCGCGGAGCGGTGGGACAAGGTCTCTCCCATATTTGAAAAGAGGTTCAGGGTGGTGGTGCCCGACATGATCGGGTTCGGGCTCAGCGACAAGCCGCCGTCTGACTACACGCCGGGCTTTCTGACCTCGTTTCTTGGGGATTTTGTGCGCGCCACCTGCGGACAGCGCATATTTCTGGTGGGCTCGTCGCTTGGCGGCCAGGTCGCTGTCATGTATGCGGCCTCGCATCCGGCCAGCATAGACAGGCTCGTCCTAGTCTCGCCTGCGGGCACGATGAAGAGGACTACGCCGGCGTTTGACCTGTATATGATGGCCGCAATGTACCCCGGCGAGCAGTCCGTGTCCAGGGCCTTTGAGGCGATGGAGGCCTCCGACCAGAGGGCGGACGCGGATCTGGTACGGGGCTTTATCAGGAGGATGAGGCTCCCAAACGCAAAGATGGCGTTCATGTCGGCCGTGCTGGGGCTCAGTAACTCCGGGCTCACGGAGGCGATGCTGCACTCGATAAGCTCCCCCACGCTGCTGGTCTGGGGCGAGGACGATCCTGTCGTTCCAGTCCAGAACGCCGGATTCTTCCTGTCCTCTGTAAGGGACTGCACCATGTTTAGAATGAAGGGCTGCGGGCACACCCCCTATGCGCAGAGCCCCAAGGCCTTTGCAAAGCTGGTGCTCGAGTTTCTGGAAAGATCCACGGCCGGGTGACTCTGCGAACGGCCATGCCTCACCGACGCGTCTCCGGTCCCCCATGAGGCGGCTGCCTGCAGGACGCGGCCAGACTAGTGTCCGGCCGACCGCGCGCGGACGCGTTTCCGGGTGTTCTACCCCTACAATTCTGCCAGACCGGTTGCTATTTATACCTCTTATTTCACACCATTACCAATGAATGGTAATAGCAACCAGTATGATCCTACAAGGATGTTTCAGGACTGGATACAGAGAGGCGGGGCGGCACAGGCCGAGTTTGTCAAGAACTTCGGCTCGCTGATGACCGCCGCAGGCCAGACTCCCGGGACGTTCAACCCGCTTGAGACGCTGCGTCAGATGTCCGAGACGGCGCAGAGCGCGCAGTCTAGGATGATAGAGAACGTTTCTAGCATGCAGAGCAGGGGCATGGATGCCGTGATCGGCATGGGGCAGGACATGATCTCCTCCATTGCCGGCTGGGGCGCCTACAAGACCACTGTCAGCAGCAACGGGCGGATCTCCATACCGGAGGCCGAGCGCAAAGCGCTCGGAATCGGGGAGGGAGACCTGGTGCAGGTGATCATACTGCCTATTCCTAACAGACAGAAAAGGGAGGTGAACAAGCAAATATGACTGACAAAAACAACAGCAACAACAGTGGCAACAACACGTCAAGGCCGTCCTCAAACGACTCGTTTGGCGTATTCAGGCAGAACCTTGACAAGATGTTCAACGGCATACGGCAGTCGGTACCGCAGTACCACCAGGCCATAACAAACGTGCAGCAGGAGTACCTGCAGGCATGCGAGAACGTTGCAAACTCTGCATTTGAATTCCAGAGGGAGGTGGCGCGCAAGTCGGGACTGTCCACGGGCATCCCGGAGGCTGCAGTACGCACAATAGGCGGAACGACTGAGGAGATTGCAAAGATTGCATCCATAAACAACCAGGTCATACTGACCACGATCGATGCGACTCAGCAGAACATCAAGACGTTCAACGACAACGCAAAGTCCTTTTCGAGCATCAACCACGACATACTAAAGTCCTGGATATCGGCATTCCGTTTCAGGGCCAACTAGTCGCGGCAAAAAGCCCGCAAGGGCGTTTTTCTTTTATTTTTGATTTGTAAGTGTTAACCTGATTTGCGCTGTCTAGACGTACCTTGCAATCTCTTGGA
>JAPPIP010000047.1 GCA_028820595.1 Nitrososphaerota archaeon
TCCAAGAGATTGCAAGGTACGTCTAGACAGCGCAAATCAGGTTAACACTTACAAACTATTGAGCACGATCCCCGCCCCCTCTGCGCAACGGAAAGACCGCGCGCTCCAGACGCGGGCCCCGCCCCGGCAGCCCCGCCCCGGCAGCCCCGCCCCCCCCCCCCATTTTCCGCTGCCGCGCCACGCGGCGGTGCAGGCCGGCCGCCGTAGCGCCAAGGCACGCCGCGCAGGCGCCGATCAACCATTATATCGCAAGGGCGCGCCCGACGGCCATGGCCGGCACGATGACCGCACGCGGACTGCGCGGGATGATACAGGGGGGCGTGTCCCCCAAGGATTACAGCGCCGTGACCGGCGTCGGCACGCAAGACGCGCGGAGGATGCTGGACCGGCTCGAGCAATCCGGGATCGGCCACTCCATAGGCGGCGCATACCACTTTGAGCAGGGGGACCGCCTGCGGGCCGCGATAATGATGCTGGAGGAGGGGGCCGCGCGGCTAGACGAGATAGCCGAAGAGATGGACTGGAGGGACTTTGAGGGCTTGGCCGGCGAGATACTGGCCTCGAGAAACTTTGCGGTGATGAAGAACCTGAGGTTCAAAAAGCCCGCGGTCGAGATAGACGTGGTGGGCATACGCATGGGGGTCGCGATGCTTGTAGACTGCAAGCACTGGAAGCGCACAACCCCGTCGGCCGTCTCTGACGCGGTCTCAAAGCAGATCGAGCGCACGCGCAGGTACGTGGCCGAGACGCCGGGCGCAGTAGCGGCTCCGGTCATAGTGACGCTGTACCGGCACGAGACGGAGTTCGTAGGCAACGTGCCCATAGTGCCCATAGCCGGATTCTCGTCGTTTGTAGACGAGTTCCACGGGCATCTGGACAGCATGAGGACGATAACGGACGGCAGCGGCGCCCCTACAGCAGGGACTGCGCGCACCTAGAGGAACAGCCCGGTTACAAAGAGGATTGCGCCGCCGAGCGCAAAATACTTTGTGATCCGCAGCGAGTTCTCGAGCGCCTTTGAATAGTCGTCAAATATGCCGCTTCCCATCACCCGGATCACGGCCTCGTTTTCCAGTATCTCGTAGGAGGCCGCCGACGTGTCGCGCTCGGCCGCCGAGGCCAGCTCCTCGAACCACCCGGACAGCCTCTCGGCGGGCGTCACCAGCCCCAGATGGTAGTACCCGTTGCGGTTCCTGACCTTTACGCGCGAAAAGTGGGTGTCAGACGTGCATATCTCAAGCATCTCATGCCCCTTTGAGGCGAGGTGCTCGATTATCTTTTCGCGCACCCCGTTCTCCATGTTGTTGGCATCGGCCCATCCGATGTGGAACTTCCTGCCGTTTATCTTCAGGCAGACCACCCCCAGGCCGCCCAGCCCCATGTCGTTGGCGCGTATGTCCATGGCGTCAGAGTTTGCATAGCCGAATTCTATTGGATGGGCGTCCTTTGCAACCAGGTTGTCAAGGCACGACTTTGCGGCCTCCAGCATGTCCCTGCCGTCGTCCTCGGAGAGGGCGGCGCCCATCGCGTTGTGGCAGTCCACGATCATCGCCCCCGAGTAGTCCCGGTTCTCTGCATACTGCACAATCTCAGTCTTTACGTAGCTTGGCACGTCCTCCATTCCGTGCGGTGACAGGGACAGGAACAGTATCGGGCGCCGCCCAAACAGGATGCACATCACGCGGGCGCGGTTTATGGTGACCGTGACCGGCTCGGTGCAGCGGAGCCCCTCCTCCGTCACGCTGCACTCCCCGATCGTCTTCAGGTAGTTTGCGACCTCGGCCCTGGACGGCAGGTTCAGCGCGTGGTCCGACACGCTGTGCATCACCATGGCAGACGAGTCCAGATTCTTGTATATCAGGTACGGAATGTTGCTTCCGCCCACAGGATGGTACGGGCCGGGATGGATGTCCGGCAGCACTATGTGGAACTGGCCGCCGGAGTCCTTTGACGAGAGCCGGATCTGCGCAGTGGAGACCCGGGCCTCGCTTGAGCGCTGCTCCATTATCTTCTCTGCATCCTCGTAGTCGCCGCCCTGCGAGGCCAGATACGCCTGGATGGTCTTGTGCGTGCTCTCCATGCCGGGGCGGCCGGCCACGTCGGTGAGGTGCGACCACACGGTGGCGATGACCATGAACGACACGCCGTATCCCAGCGCAAGCAGGTCGCCGAGCACGTCGGCCCACGCGTCATACGGCACGATCACAAGGAACATCGCGAGGGGCTGCACCATTGAGATGGCCCACGCGCGCCTCAGCGAGACGCCGAGCGTGGTGGTGTATATGCCGATTCTAAAGCTTGCAAACAGGAACATTCCGAGCGTGACAAAAAACGGCGTCATCTCCTTTGCCAGCACGAGCCCGGCGGCGACGCCGGCAAGGAGGGATGCAAGCCACAGCAGGTTCGCAAACAGCGACGAGTGCAGGGACTTGGAATACTCCTTCTTTCTCGTAAACCGGGTGTCGAGCAGCTGGGTCAGAAACAGGACTGCCACCGATGCGAATACGACGGCCGCGATATTCCCAGAGTCGGGCAGGTAAAACACGTGTATGATCGCAGATATCGCCGCGGCGATGCCGAGCGACGCGGCCAGCGAAAAGTAATGCGATGCGGGATTCAGCAGGGTAAGCGAGAACCTGTTATGTATGACAGAGACGCCGTCTTCGCCGTCCGGGCGGTCGTGTGTGTCCATGTTGCTCACGGCGCCAAAAAGAGCTCGATTGCCCACGACACCACAATGAGGCTGATGGGAATCGACACCACTATTCGCGGATCTATCTTGAACCCCTTGGTCTCATCCTCAAAGAACCTCATGAGCCCCCCGCTGGACGCAGGAAGTGGCGCGGACCTCTTTTTGCTACTCATCAGGCCTCTTGCCGGGGTTTGAAAATAAAAACGTTGCAGGCTGGCGTCCTCAGCAGGAAGGCCTCAAAACACCCATGAGCTTTGGATCGGCACTATATAAGAGGGCCAGTATGAATCATTGCGGACTGCAACGCCGAGTTAGGCAGTTCGTCTGCACGATGCGACGCATGCTACAAGGACGTCTGTAATAACTGCAAACATACGGGCCTCCCATACAGCATGTCCAGCTATTGTAAGGACCGGTGGTAACAGGTGGCCCGGTGTGTGATACGTCTAATGCCCATCAAGCACGCCACGGATGCCAAAAGTCCATTCGTGGGAGTAGCGGATGTTTTCTTAACGGGGGATTTATGGGATCAAGATGTAGAAACTGTGGCAGGGATTGGACTGACAGTGACGCGTATACACGCTGCGCCAATGTGGGGTTAGCGCATAATCCCCGGAATCGTCCAAGTATGAAAACCCAGTGTATAAAATTCTCGACATGGTTTGAAACGGAATATGTTGCAGGCAGGCCAGTCACGAATTACGCACCAACCCCATGAATTCATACAATTCCAGCGCATGAATCATTGTATAGTGTTAGCATACGTGGGTTTCATAATGACTACAAAAAATACAAAGGCTGCGTTTTTTACGATCTTAATAGTTGTGATGATTCATCCACTTCAGTAGTTCGGATTATTGAATATTTTTATGAATATATATTAAAGAATGAAATTATGCAAAGATCCTTATAGGTCGATGCGCAGGGATCCCTGCATTGTACGAAAAAATCCTTGCGCACCAGGATCGATTAAGCGCCAAGGCTACTAAAACATTGTGGGGCAGGTTTGAAAGGCTCGGCATCCGCATACCGGACAGCCGGAATACGCAGTTTGACAAGACGGACGTGCTGCGCATGGTGCTGAAGATGTCACAAAGCAAGAAAAAGTTCTCGAGATCCGCCGCAAAAAGGCTAAAGGCCGAGGCATTCAGGCAGGAACAAGGGGGTGGGAAAAAGTGGCGCGCCGCGTCATCCGACTGGGGCATGGGCAGGCTTGCCGAAATGGATCCGGAGCACACGAGGCGGGGATGCGACAACACCGCGAGGTTCATGGCCCGCGGGGCGCCGGACTCGGGGATGATACGGGGCGGCACCATGGCGGGGATAGGCCTCGCGCCGGTCCCCTACTACGGCAGGCACCTGAGGGACGGCATGCCAAAGTCAAAGCCGCCGAAGGGGACAAGGTACTTTGACGCGCACATGACCGCCCACTCCACAGGGCCCGGCTACGAGATGCCGCTGTCCGACACGCGCATGATCCGGGACGACAAAGTGGACATAATCCTGCACCGCGATGTCCGACGCGCCAGCAAGCGATCCCGGCGGCGGGAGGGACGAGCTCGTC
>JAPPIP010000004.1 GCA_028820595.1 Nitrososphaerota archaeon
TAATGATCTTTAAGCTTTTCGCGATCTCGACGGTGAAAGGGTGGACAGCGCCATCCTGCACGAAAACCTCAAAAAGATCCAGAGGGCCGGACTCCGCCCGCAGATGTACCCGGCCGACCGGGGGTTCTTCTCCGTGGCGTGCATGCGGGTCCTCAGGAACACCGGCAGGGACTTTCTGATGCCCGCGGCAAAGAACGCCCGCGCCAGGGAGGCCACTGAAAGACACCACCGGGGGGAGATCGGCGCCGCGTCAAGGTTCACGATGAAAAGCGCGGAGTTCGGGACGGCCTCCTTCAACCTGCTCATCGTGAAAAAGGACGGGTGCAAGGCATCGGATCCCGTTGCCGAGCAGTACGTGGCGTTCGCCACCAGCCTGCCGTGCCGCACCAAGGAGGATCTGGTCGGAACGATCCCCGAGACGTACCGGGGGCGGTGGATAATAGAGACCGCCTTCCGGGTGATCAAGGACGTCAAGGGCAAGACGTGCAGCCGCAGTCTGCACGTGAGAATATTCCTGTTTCATTTTGCGCTGCTGCTGTACTTTTTGTGGAAATGTACTAAACATACGGACATGCTGCAGGGTTTTCTTGCCGGAGGGGATGACTTTACCATTGCCGAGTTTCTCGACTCCGTGAGCAGTCTGACCAAGTCGACTTTACCGTGGGAGAAAAACCACGGGAATTTTGTTGAACAGTGAGCGGGCAATAATCCGAACTACGGATATGCGTAATCCCCCTTTTGCTCATATGACCGTTCCCATATCTGGATAAATAGACCGATTACGCATATTGTCTATTGTTGGTGTCGTCGTTGTCGTCATCGTATTACCACGTATGAAGTCCCCACAGCGCAGCGCCATAATTGCCGCCGGCACCTTCTTGCCGTCACGGCCAGTCCCAATCCGCACAACGAGGCGGCGCGCCAGGCAACGGTTAATTGCAAAACAAATATTTGCCGCCAAGCTGGAGCCGAATGCAGGATAGAAATGAAGGACTACGACCAGGTCATAGTGTGGCTCGACTATTTCAACAAAAACCTCAAAAAATCAAAGGGCCGCAAGCTGGGCCTTGCAAGGTGCGTCTTTGATCCATCCCTCAAGGAGCTGTCCGACGCGGCAACAGAGGCCGGATTGGACATAGCAGAGACCAATGAGAGGGCCCGTCTCCCAAGGAGGCCCTACCTCAGATCCGGATACATATCCCTCCCAAAGGCAGGAAGAACCAAGGGCGTCATACTTGGCATGATATCAAAGAGACTGGTCGCCAAGAGGGCCGCAAAGTCAAAGAAGAAGAAAAAGTCCGGCGACCAGAAACCCTGATTCAAAACTAGCTATTAGATCTAACAAATTTGATCGACCCATATCTTAAATGAGCCGCACTCAGTACGATTGCAATGCGTGAGATCGGCAAAATACTGCACGTGGCAGGCAGCGGCAGGGTCATCATACAGATATCCGAACCGCTGCCCGAGGGCCAGATACTCTGCGACAAGGGCGGCACGCGCGTGGCAAGGGTGATGGAGCTTATCGGCCCCGTCAGCAGCCCGTTTGCCTCGGCAGCAGCCCTTACCAACAGCATCAAAAAGCACGTCGGCAGGGCGGTCTTTGCGGGCCAAGAGCAGTACGAGAAGCGCGAGTCCCAGGCATTTGTGCAAAAGACTAGGAGAAGAAGAACAAGATGAAGATGCTAGGAGAAGAACAGCAAGTCTGCCGGGAATGCAGGTCCCCGCTAGTGGACGACATGCAGAACGGCGAGACCATCTGTACCGGATGCGGTATCGTAACAGACAGCCACATGGTAGACTATGGGCCGGAGAACGCCAATGCAGAGCACGAGGAGAAGATCAGGCTCGCCAGGGCCTCCGGACTGAACACCTACGCCCAGCACGACCTAGGGGTGACCACTGCAATCGGCCCGTCGGCAAAGGACTTTAGCGGCAAGGCCATAGACAGGCGCATCGCAAGCCAGATGAACAACCTCAGAAACTGGCAGAAGCGGATCAGGGTCTCAAGCCCCCAGGAGAGGAGGCTTGTCGCGGCCCTGACGGTAATGGGATCCGCGGCCGAATACCTCGGCCTCCCAAAGACCGTGCTGGAGACGGCGTCCATACTGTACAGGAACATCGACGGCCAGACCAACATCAAGGGCAAGTCAGTGGAGGCGATTGCGTCTGCCATCCTTTACATGGCATGCAAGCAGTGCGGCGTCGTACGCTCAATCGACGAGATTGCGCGCGGCGCGAGCCCCTCAAAGAAGCCCAAGACGAGACTGGCGGCAAAGTACTACCGCAACCTGGTGATGGGAGTTGGCCAGATAAACACGCCGACTGTCACCACGGACAAGTACATCTCAAAGTTTGCAAACATGGCGCAGGTCGATACCAAGGTGGAGAGGCTCGCCCTCGACATGGCAGGCAAGACCAAGAACGCGTCCATAACGGACGGCAAGTCGCCAAGTGGGATAGCCGCAGCATACCTGTACATGGCGTCCATACTGCTCGGGTACGGGATCCCGCAGAGGGAGATATCAACCGTGGCCGAGGTGACAGAGGTCACCATACGCAACCGCTGCAGAGAGATACTGACAAGCTACGAGCTCACAGTGGCCCTGCGCCCCACAAACACGGCGGCGCGCGCCATGCTGACCAGATGAGTGCGCATACGACCTCGAGACTTTTTATTTTTTATTACATCGCGGGGGGTTTGCCGCAGCCGCGTGCGGGCCGGCCCTGCGGGGGGACCATTAGGATCAGCTAAATACCGTCTGCATTATATATCGAGGCGAAGGACGCGCGGCAATGGCGGTTCTCGAGATAAAGGATCTGCACGTCAGCAGGGACGGCAAGGAGATACTCAAGGGGGTCAACCTCAAGACGGGCGCGGGCCAGGTCCATGCCATAATGGGTCCAAACGGCTCCGGCAAGAGCACGCTTGCATACACGCTGCTTGCGCACCCAAAGTACGAGGTGACGCAGGGCGACATACTGCTTGACGGCCAGAGCATACTGGACATGAAGGCCGACGAGCGTGCAAGGCGCGGACTGTTTCTGGGATTCCAATACCCAACAGAGGTGTCCGGCGTCGGGTTCTCGCACTTTCTGCGCACCGCGTACAACTCGCTGAGCAAGGCGCTCGAGGGGGACGACCGCGAGGTCTTCATCACGGTACGCGAGTTCCAAAAGTACCTCAGGGAGAACCTCGAAAAGGTCGGACTAAAGGAGGAGTTTCTCTCAAGATACCTCAACGAGGGATTCTCGGGGGGCGAGAAGAAGCGCGCCGAGGTACTGCAGATGGCCGTGCTAAAGCCCAAGATATCGATACTCGACGAGCCCGACTCCGGACTTGACATCGACGCAGTACAGGCAGTCGCAAAGGCCATAAGCCAGGTGTCAGGCACCGAATCCACCATAGTAGTCATAACCCACTATGCAAGGATACTCAGGTTCCTCGACAAGCTGGACTATGTGCACGTCTTTGCAAACGGCAAGATCCTAAAGACGGGAGACTCGGCTCTTGCAGACAGGCTCGAAAAGGACGGGTACGACTGGGTGGTAGAAGAGCAGCAACAGGTCGCCCAATAATATGCCGAAATGACAGGGCCGCGGCAGAGCGGCCGCAGAGCAACAACAACAACAATACCGAGACAGTGTTTTCCAGTACGCGCGTTGGCAAACAGATAATCGCACCCGTGCGGCGCCCTCCAAGGCCGAAGGAACGCATGCGGTGCCATGGGAGAACGAAGAGAAAGACGCTAGTCGGTGGGGTTGACCTTCATCTCGCCGTACTTGCCAGAAGATATCGATATCTCGCCCCGGAACTCCTTGGTGTACCCGTTGATGATCTCGACAATGTCGCCCTCCTTGACCTTGGAGATGTCGTCACCCCAGAGCGTCAGCTTTATCTCGCCGGAGTCGTCGCCAAGTATGTGGTCGCACACGTCCTTTGACTCGCCGGACCTTAGGGTCACCGTCCTTCGATCGCCCAGCCTCTTGACGGAAGTCTTGATGTTGATCCCGCCGCGCATCTTTTTGGCCTGCTCGACCGTTACGTAGTCTGTCATACTGCCCCGTCTCATGCAAGTAATTATAAGCCTTTGTTGCGGGCGGGC
>JAPPIP010000011.1 GCA_028820595.1 Nitrososphaerota archaeon
CGCTCATAGTGTTCACATTATTTGGGCGAAATCATGTTGAATTGGACAGCGCCGGTAGGCGGTTTTGCGGTGGGGCGGGCCTCTTCGTTGGCAGTGCTTCGTGAAGTTTTACATATATGTACGTCAATGTAGATTGTGGTTTGGTACTACCTGTTGCTTGGAGTGGCCGTGGCCGTGGCGGTCAAACTGCTTGTTCCATATATTCGCAAGCGGTACATAGATGTTGATATGGTGACCTGTGTCATCTGCGGCAAGCGATACCGGGAAAACAGTTCATGTCCTAGGTGTGGTGGACGGTAAGTTATTCTCCAAATGTTCCTTGATCCTTCGTTCAGGTGGCAGGTGAGTTCTCTTGGATGGTTGGTGGTGTCAGCGATTATTACGCGGACATCTCAGATTCAAGCACCACGTTGCATTTTCCGAACTGGGGGTTAGTAAAATTTGTTCGTCTGGGAGATCTTCAGGGCCACTCCGGATCGTCCTCGGCCCATGGGCCGTGCCTGTACGGACACTCATAGTAGTCTGACTTGCCAAGAACCTCGCGGCATACTGCCACATCCCTGCACAC
Organism: Nitrososphaerota archaeon; assembly: GCA_028820595.1. Taxonomy (GTDB): domain Archaea; phylum Thermoproteota; class Nitrososphaeria; order Nitrososphaerales; family Nitrosopumilaceae; genus Nitrosopumilus. Next base: position 569 of record JAPPIP010000011.1, read on the forward strand.
GCGACATATCCTCCCCATACAGCCGCGTCGTCTACGTATACGTACAGTTTGGTCCCGTCGATTGGTCGAGCGCGGGCAGGACCAGAAAAACCACCAACATCCCCACCGCAAGAACCAAAACCGAGGTTAAAAGAGAGGGTGGGCACCTGCATACGGCCCGAGAATCACTGCGGCGCACTCGAACACCCAGCTTCGTACCATACATCATCTCCGTTTCCAATCAACCACAAGACCGACAGTCCGCGCGCCGTGCAGCGCAAATAAAGCTACCTAGGCGGATGCCCCCAGTCCGCTGGGATCCGCAACGCGGCACACGATGGCCTTCTCGAGATGACGGCCCGTCAGCCCGCCCTGGATGGAGGCGGTGCAATCTTGCGGGCGGCCAGGACCTTCCTGACGTCCGGGATCTCCCACGCATACTGTATGTGGACGCACATGTGCTCGTCGCAGTACTCGCACCACGCCCTCGTGTCGCGGAAATACACGGACAGGATCCTGCCCGCGCGCCCAAGCTTGTTGTCCAGTATCTTCACGTGGTCCTCGTACATGTTGATGTGCTCAAACCGCATGCGCTCGAACCTTTCGATCTTTTCGCGGAGCGCCAGGTCCACGAACTGCGACATGTTCGTTATCCCATCCTTCCTTACCGCATCTGTCCGCAGCATCCTCTCAACCTCGTCCAGCATGACCTTCTTCACGTTGACCGTCTTCCAGTCATCCTTTCCCATGTTGTACCACAGGCATATGTTATTATTATTCTTTATGTTATATTTATAATACATTCCCAATGGGCTGCCTCCAATGTACGGGCAGCACCGCCCCAGACAGCGCCTGCCGGCTCATTTTTACGATATATTTGTCATAATAAATAAATACAAAAATGACAGTAAGGGTGTTGAATGAAGAGGTGGAAGACAGTCCGGGCCGGGACGGCGGTTCTTGAGAGGATCGCCCGCTGCCTGGGCAGCGGGACGGATCCCGCGACAGCGAACGGCGCAGTCCGTGGACATGGCGCTGCGCGAAAAGCCGGAAGGCGCGCGGAAGGGGGATCGGAGATGGGGGGCTTTGGCAATGACGGCAGCGGCGCCGGCAAATCTGGAGGGCGCAGGGCGGGCCGCAGGGCCGACGATGCATGGGCTGCCGGCCCTGCTGCCGTGACGGAAAGGCGGCCGTACGGGCCGGGCGAATGCGGCCACCACATCATGCTACCGTGCGCGGCGCGAAGGGCGGTGCTCGGCCGCGGCGCGGCGCTCTCCGCGCCGGAGGACGCGTACTCTTACAACGGCGGCCGCGGCTTGCCGGGAACAGGGGCCCGCCGCAGGCGGGACGGAGACGGCCGCGTGGGGGCGCGCGTCCGATAATGCCCTGTCGCGGGACGTGCGGCCGCCACCGGGTAAGCAAGCCGGGCAGGCTGGGCCGGTACGCGGCGGGCCAGGTGCGCTGTCAGCAGTGCGGCATCTGGATGATCAGGGACGAGCCCGCGTGCCCGTGCTGCGGCCTGCGGCTGCGCCGCCGGGCCAGGCGCCGGTAGGGCGCACTGGCAACCGTGGCGCGTATCGTGCTCAAAAGCAATTGCGGGTGGTGGTGAAGGAGATGGCAACGGTGCGGAAAAGCAGGCGGTGCGTGCGCGGATCCGCGGATCGCGCGGGCCCGCCGGCAGCGGCAGACGGCAGTGGGGCCGGACGGTTACGCCGGTCCCTCCCTGCCGCGAGGTGGAACCGGGGGCGTGCAGACATGCCGCGCACTACGCGCGGTTCGTATTGTGCCATCATTGTGATGGTTGCAGTCATCGCGGCATCGTGCGCCGCGCAGGATGCTGCAGTCTGGGCGGACCACTCCGCCACCAGCTGCATATTTCGCGTGAGCGGCGAGACCCGCCCCGTCACGTACCTGGGGGAGCCGCGGCAGAACCCCGATAACACGTACTACCCGGGGGACGCCTTCCACTACGTGTTCCGGTGGTCCGAGCAGTCCGACGACCCCGCCGGCTGCTCCGTCCGCGCCCCGCTCCTCGAGACGGGCCGCCTGCAGCTGGACCACCGCGCCGTATGGGTCGACTCCAACGGCCGCGAGGACCGCCGCGCGCCCCTCGTGCACAGGGACCTCGACCCGTCCGTGGCGTTCCTCGCCAGCACGGACTTTTACGCGGGTACAACGGTGGCCTCGTGCAAGGAGATGTTCTCAAAGCCCGGCGAGTCCCATACGTGGAGGTACGACAGGTGGGTCGTGTACGACAAGGTATTCCTCACAAAGGATATAGACAGGCTGACTGAGTTTGAAAAGACGCTCAAGTCCAAGGGGTATGGGGGCGAGCCGGCCTGGGGGTGGTGGACAGACAGGATCGACACAAAGTCGCGGCACGTGCAGGACCTGCCGTACTGCCCGTGGGCCAAATACAAGGGGGGCAACATCAAGGGCGGCATCATTCCCGAAGACCAGAAGCTGAACGACACTACGGCTGATCTGCCCGACGCCCCCCCTAACATGTGGCCCTACGGCGGCGGCATATTCTACGTTACAACGCACGGCTGGGGGATCACTACCGGCGCGGACGCGCCGCACGCCCATCTCGTTGCAACGCCGGCCGACCCAGAGAGTGTAGAGTGGTTTGAGGAGCGCGTGCGGGAGGCGTGCGGCGGGCTGGGCGCGCGGTCCGGGTGCGTGTACGGGACGGCCGAGGTGCGGCCCGACAGGGGCGTATGTGTCTCGGATGTAGTCGGCGCGTACGGCGCCGTACTGGACGCGTGGCACAAGCGGCTGCCGCCGTACGACGTCCGGGACGAAAAAGGAGACCGCGTGAAGCCTCCTCCACCACCCGGGTATCCGGCGGGTTCTTGGGCGCACCTGCTGTCAAACCGCTCGTACGCGTTCGCCGTGGATACGGTGCCGCCCGGCATGCACCCGGAGGCGTATCAGATGCCGGCCGGCGGCGACGCGTGCGCAAGGCCCGCGATGGACGGCGCGAAGCTAGAGCTTACGGCGTCCGGCCACTACTGGGCGCCGTACCATTACGCGAACGGCATACCGGTGAGGGGGCTGGAGGAGGTGAGCAGGGACCGGGGGCCCTCCCTGCAGGACGGCGGGCTGTCAATCATACTGACAAAGCCGCCGCTGCACCATGCGGAGGGGTATGACGCCAAGAACCTGGACGGCACCTACTACCACGAGGATCCGATATACGTGCGGCACGAGCCGTCGTGGAAGTGGAAGGACGAGCGCAGCGCGCACATTATCTTCGAGACACACCGCCTGCCCCCCGTTACACTCCCGGTAATAGACGAGTTTGACTGCTCCCAGTCGCCCCAGCCGTCAATGGACGCGAACGGCACTTCCGCGCTCGTCTCACATATGGCTGTACCGCCGTGCGACAGTCAACCCAAAAGTTAGGCCAGACTAACTGACTTGCGGTGATGGATTCAGAGC